>WTHO01000226.1:3090-19990 GCA_011523115.1 Halieaceae bacterium
GGCGGCGGGGCGTGCCGTGCCTGACGGTCGATGTGATGAAGGTGAACTCAATAGGGAGCCGGTTTTGGAAGTGTCCTCGCAGCAATTGCGCACAGGCTTGTTGCTTGCGGTCATCGCCAACCTCATTTGGGGGCTCGCCGCATTGTTCTGGTCCGAGACTGCGCTGGTCAGCCCGGTTGACGTCGTCGCGCACCGAGCGGTGTGGAGTCTGCCGGTCGCGCTGCTTGCGCTGCTATGGGCAGGGCGACTGAGGACAACGCTGTCACTGCTGAGGGTCCCAAGAATCCTTGTGTGGAGTGCTCTGGGGACGCTATTACTCGCCCTCAATTGGGGCGTTTTCGTTTACGCGGTCTTTGCAGGCCGAGCGACAGACGCCAGTCTGGGATATTTCATGCTGCCCCTCCTCACGGTGCTCGTTGGCAAGCTTGCTTTCGACGAGGTCTTGGGCGCAGCTCAGAGGATTGCGATTTGTCTGGCGATTTCGGCTGTTGTCATTCAGCTGATCGCTCACGGCAGTTTGCCGTGGATTTCGCTGGTCGTATCAATCAGCTTCGCTTTGTACGGCGCCATTAGGAAGAAAATTGAGGCGGACACCCTGCAAGGCCTCTTTATAGAGATGCTGTGCATGGCGCCTTTTGCGTTGACCTGGTTGTGGATGACTGACGGTGCAGGTTTGGGCCAACACGGGCTCAGAGTCGACATCTTCCTGTTGCTGGGAGGCATTTATACGACCGCGCCATTACTCACCTATATTGCAGCGACCCGATTGTTGCCGCTCAAAATCGTTGGTTTGACGTCTTACCTCGGACCGTCATTACAACTATTGGTGGCCCAGACGTTGCTCGGGGAGACAATTGATGCAGTGACCGCTGCGTCGTTTGGGTTGGTGTGGGTGGGAGTGCTACTCGCATCCGGACAGGGACTTTTGAGGCTACAGCGTCGTCCACTTCGAGGGCGTTAAAGACTGGTGGGGTCGCTTGAGGCGAGGGTCGAGATGATGAAACGCGCTGTGCAGCTCCGGGCGGAGTGGCTGTCTCTTCTCAAGGAGGAATTTGAGTCGGAGCACATGGACCGACTTCGGCACTTCCTCCTCAGTGAAAAAAGAGCAGGGAAAGAGATTTACCCGGCAGGTGGCGAATGGTTTGCTGCGCTGGATGCGACCCCCCCCGATGAGGTCAAAGTCGTGATCTTGGGACAGGATCCATATCACGGACCCGGTCAGGCTCACGGCCTGAGTTTTTCTGTCCGCGGTGGTCAGCGTATCCCGCCGTCCCTACAAAATATTTTCCGCGAGTTGGCGTCGGATCTAGGGTGTGAGCCCCCCAGTCATGGAGATCTCTCTGGCTGGGCAGCACAGGGGGTGCTGATGCTCAACAGCGTGCTGACGGTCGAGCGGGGACGCGCCGGGTCTCATCAGGGCAAGGGATGGGAGCTTTTTACCGATGCAGTCATTCAGGTCATTAATCGACGACCGTTGCCGGTCGTATTTCTGTTATGGGGGGCACAGGCTCAGCGGAAGGGCGCGACAATTGATAGCAGCCGCCATTGCGTATTGGCTGCTCCGCATCCCTCACCATTATCTGCTCACCGGGGATTCTTGGGGTGCCGGCATTTCAGTGCGGCCAATCGCTTCCTCATGGAGCATCATCGCGGCCCGGTGGACTGGTCTTGTTCTTCGTGACAACGCACTACCGATGTGACAGCAGCGCCTGAGCCTCTCAAGACAACGGGCCCGGACGCCGCCTCGGGTACCAGTTCGATGAGCAGATGGGTGATTTCATCTTGGGAAAGTGGGTTCACGACGCTACCGACGGGCTGGTCACTGTTATTAACCAGGATTTCACCGGGTGACGCTATGACGTTGCTCAGCGCGCGATGGAGTCTTCGCTTGGGGGTGCCGCGGTAATGAAGGCGGGCAACGATTTCCTGTCCCGTGTAACAGCCCTTGGTAAAATTTACTGTCTCATTCAAATCAAAATTCAGGTCCTGCGGCAGGTATTGGCCAATAGTTTGCGTCTCGACCCGTGCGCGTGCCGCGCTCAGTTCGCACCAAGCAAGATCCCTCGCGCCATTCCCTTCGAGCTGAACCTGGCGAGCCGCCCATTGCTCTTGATAACCGTCCGAGGCTGGCAGTAGCACGGAGGTCAACTGGTCTTGGTCGTATTCGATCGTTGCCAACTCAGCGGTCTCAGTCGACTGGCAGGCGACAATCTGCCAGTCCGTCTGCTCGAGCTGCGCGCGGGCAAACATAAGAAACGGCTTTAAATGCTCGGCTAGCTGATGCATTACGGGAAGCCGACCGCGCAACAGAATCAGCTCGTCGCTGATCATAACCGCCCTGATATCCGCCAGAACGCGCCCCTTCGGATTGCAGAAAGCCGCGTAGCGATGCTCGCCCGGCACGAGTCGCTCGAAATTTGCAGTCGTCTGGCCGTGCAGCAACTCGGCACCGCCTTGACCGGTCAGACGCATGATGACGTCGGGCTGATTGAGGTCTGCGTCTGCTGACATCGACGTGGAGTCTCCGCGTTTCAAGTTAAGTGTGAATGAAGGATCTATACTACCCCTTTATCGCCCGCCGCATGACTGTGCCTATGAATCAAAGAGAAGAATGGAACAGAGCAAAATGGGCTAGCCGTCGCGGCCTGCTGGAGCTGGATCTATTGCTCGCGCCATTTGTTAATGAAGCCTTCAATACTTTAGATGACGGCCTGAGATCAGATTACCGTGAGCTGTTATTTCAAGATGATCAGGATTTGATGGAATGGATTATGGGGCGTGCCGAAGTGCCTGAACCGCGTTTCGTCAGGGTGGTTTTAGAGATCCGCCGTTTCCACGGCATGCTGGGTTGAACCGTTCAGGAGTTGTAGGCGGGTAACTCGTCGGTGGCACCGCTGAGCGCGGTATCGGGATCAAAATTCGGTGGAACGAGAATGGAATCCTGCGCTTGAGCGCTCTGATGGGGGAAGTCCGAGTTAAAGTGCAGTCCGCGGCTCTCTCTGCGGCCCGCGGCGCACTGAACCATCAGGTGTGCTACCCGAGCGAGGTTGCGCATTTCCAATAACGGCTTCGTAATTTGAAAGCGTCCGTAGTACTCGGCGACTTCCCTTTCAAGCAAGGTAATGCGGTCAGCGGCATGCTCCAATCTCCGGGTAGTGCGCTCGATACCGACGTAATCCCACATTAGCCGGCGCAACTCCTGCCAGTTGTGCTGAATAATGACCGCCTCGTCCGAGTCGCGGACCCGGCTATCATCCCATGGTGCGGGTGCGGCACTTGACTCCTGAATGCCGGAGGCAATGTGCTTGGCTGCGGATTGCGCATAGACAAAACATTCCAGTAAGGAGTTGCTGGCCATCCGATTTGCGCCATGCAAGCCGGTGCAGGCTGACTCTCCGACAACGTAGAGGCCGGGTACGTCTGTAGCGCCGTACTGGTCGACGACGACGCCGCCGCAGGTGTAATGGGCCGCGGGTACCACGGGTATGGGTGACGTCGTAATATCGATGCCGAGCGCCTTACATCGCTGATAAGCCTGAGGGAAGTGACGTTTAACGAATTCCTTCGGTCTGTGGCTAATATTCAGATAAACCGATTCTGTGCCCAGTCGCTTCATTTCGTGATCAATAGCCCGAGCTACGATATCCCGAGGAGCGAGTTCGAGGCGCTCGTCGAACCGCTCCATGAAGCGATCGCCGTCTTGCAAATGCAATGTCGCGCCCTCACCGCGAAGCGCCTCCGTTACGAGGAAAGATCTGCTCTCAGGATGGAAAAGGCAGGTGGGATGAAATTGATTAAATTCCATATTGGCGATCCGACATCCAGCCCGCCAGGCGACCGCGATGCCATCCCCGCTGGCCCCATCCGGATTGGTTGTATAACGATAGGCCTTGCTCGCGCCGCCAGTCGCCAAAACCACAGCGCTGGCTTTAACGGTCTCAACCGCGGTGCCATCGTCGTTCAGTAAGTACGCGCCGCAGATCCCAGGCCCCGATTTCACCACATCGACAAGACAACGGTCGGTCAAGAGTTCAATATTGTCCGATTCGGCAACCCTTGACGCTAAAACCTCTGACAGAGCCCTACCGGTTTGATCGGCAGCGTGAATGACCCGGCGATGACTGTGCCCCCCCTCCATGGTGAGATGGAATTCGCGGAATTCGTCGTCCTGCTGATCCTCTCTGAGGTCAAAATGCATGCCTTGTGAGACCAGCCAGTCAACAATTTGCCGGCTGCGCTCCACTGTAAATTCCACCGCGGGTCGATGGCACAGGCCCGCTCCGGCCTTTAGTGTGTCGTCAACGTGTGCTTGAACCGAATCCCTGTCATGAAGGACCGCTGCCATGCCTCCCTGCGCCCAGAACGTGGACCCTGCACCTAATTGGCTTTTAGACAGCACAGCCACTCTGAGCGCACTGGGAAGTTGCAAGGCAAGGCTCATCCCGGCAGCGCCGCTACCAACGATCAAGACGTCGTATTTGGTCATAGTAGGCATGTTTAAGGGGCCGAGGAGCCACCGTCGGTGCGGTATAGTAAAAGATCAGATATTTTAGTGTATCGGGAACTTTTTGCCTCCGGAGTGTTCTCATCACGCAGTGGGGGTCTGGTTGAGCTGGCTATCCCATATGGTCGTTAAGAAAGGGCGCGGTGGTGACAGCCTCTGAGGCAGATCAGAAACTGGTCCAGAGGGCGCAGCGCGGCGACCTCCGTGCCTTCGACCTGTTGGTATTGAAGTATCAGGGTCGGATCTCGGCGCTGGTCAGCCGATACATCTCGGACCCGGGCGAGGTGGAGGATGTAACGCAGGAGGCTTTTATCAAGGCCTACCGTGCGCTAGAGCGGTTTCGAGGGGATAGTGCCTTTTATACTTGGCTCTATCGAATCGCAGCTAACGCTGCCAAAAATTATCTGGTCGCAAAAGGGCGGCGTCCGAGGTCAGATGCATCAATTGAAGACGCCGAGGCTTTTGACGAGTTCGGATTAAGTTCGGATAGTGGTTCCCCCGAGGCCATTGCGATGGGGGACGAGTTGGTTAGCGTCGTCGATGCGGCGATGCAGGCACTGCCGGAGGAATTGAGAGCTGCGCTGACCCTCAGGGAGCTTGAAGGGCTCAGCTACGACGAGATTGCAGAGGTGCTGGGGTGCCCGGTTGGCACGGTGAGATCAAGAATTTTCAGAGCGCGTGAGGCGATCGATGAACGCGTGCGCGAGCAGATAGGTGGAGGATCGGGGTTTCGATGACAACGAGGGATAAAGACAAGGAAGCGCTCTCGGCGCTGATGGATGGTGAGTCCCAAGAGCTTGAGTTGCGACGGTCACTCGACTCGGTCGAAGACGATGACGCGCTGCGGGCCTGGTGGAGTCGACAGCAGCAAGTCAGTGAGATCCTGCAGAGTCAGCGCAGTAGCCAAACCGGGCTTGATGTATCTGCCAGGGTTCGTTCGACACTGGCGAGCCAGCCTCAGTTTCAACGCAATCCGCTGTGGAGCATGGCGATTGCTGCCTCGGTCACACTGGCTGTGGTGATGGGCGGGCAGGCCTTGCTCCCCACTGCCGACTTGGCGCCAGCGCCGCTTGTTAGTGACATCGGTGGCGCGGTTGTGCCTGTGATAGGTGCGCAGCCTATCCGCGCAAGCTTTGACGCGAGACCGGTGCCCGTATCCACTCAGTCGCCGCAGGCGCAGGACACCGGGCCTCGGCAGGCCGCTGCGGCATACGAGCGATTGGCGAGAGATCGTTACCTGCGGTTGGGGGCACAGCACGCGAGGGCGGCGGCGCTGAACCACCCGGCTCCCTTTGTGCACTCAATGCGCGCGCAGACGGAACCCCCGCTCGAGGTGCAGGACTCAAAGTGAGTGTCACGTTCGCTACCTAAGATACTAGCGCTGAGCGTCGTCTGCGGCGCACTCATCGTGAGACCCATCTTGGCGTCGGCAGAGACTCCGCTCTGTGAATTGGCGTCTCCGGCAGAGCAAGCGTTGGGTAGGGTGCTCGCATCGCCTGCAGACTTCAGCTTCGAGGGCACACTGCTGCTCGAGAGAGCCGAGGGTCGGGAGTTTCTCGCGGTCAAATGGCCCGAACCCGCTGGCGGCGGATCCCTTCGGAGGATGAACACGGTAGCTGATCCAGTCGTCGAGCCTTGGCCGACACCAGCAGCTTCACCCCGGCGCATCTGTGACCTGTTGCGCCTGTACTCTCCCAGTCTCGACAAGGGCCGCATCATCGCTGGTCGAGAGACCGATCGTTTGACGTTGCGTCCTCGAGACTCCTTACGACTGCCCCATCGAATTAACATTGACAAGGACACTGGAATGGCGCTCGCCATGGCCACTGCGGGGCCTGACGGGCAGATGCTAGAACGCTACGAATACGCCGAGATCCGGTATGGGCCTCGTCTGGCTGCGAACAATGAGCCGACCGCGACCACGCGGCACGATCCAGAGCGTGTCGTGGTGCCGGGGTTCTTTTTGATTCTGGAGGAGCCCGACGGTGGTGTCTTCGTAGTCAGTGACGGTCTGGCGACAGCCTCTGTTTTTGTTGAGCCGCTCCCTCTCGGCGCGCCTGGCGGAGAGGGTGCCGTCATACAAGGCGCGACACTGACCTACACCCGGGGTGTGCCGGGTAGCGGCGGCGGACTTTTGATCAGCGTGCTGGGTGAGGTACCTCTGGTTACGGCTCGTTTGTTGGCAGATGCGGTGCGTGCACCGAAGGGCGCAGAGTAATGGGTTGGCTTACTGAAACTGGACGCGTGGTTGCGATCGAGGCCGATGCTGTTTGGGTCGAAGCAGATCGTAGCTCAGCCTGTGGCAAATGCGCTGCGCGCGCGGGCTGTGGGCATGGCGCGTTGGCCGCTTTATTGCAACAGGGAAAGGGGAGAGTTCGCGCAATATCTGGCGCGGATTTAACCGTCGCTCAGTGTGAACTGGGTGATGAGGTGACCATCTGCATTCCCGAGGCCACGCTGCTTAGTGGGACCCTGCTGATTTATGGTCTACCGTTGCTGCTCGCTACAGGCGCTGCCCTGCTGTTTGCGGGTCGTGGTGATCTCGCCTCCGCACTGGCGTTCTGTCTAGGGCTTTTGGGGAGTTTTGCTATCCTTCGGTGGGTGAGTACCTCTGCCGCGATGACGTTACCTGGTGTGACGGAGCCCACGCTTTCAGCGAAGCAGCTACCATCCAGCTCCGGATTGCTCGCAAAGCGCTGAATTAGTTTTGATTTGAAATGGAGTTCTCTCATGTTGGTTCGTGCACTGCTGTTGTGCTTATCGATTTTTCTGCTCTCGCCGAAGAGCATGGCGGACCTGCCCGATTTCACGGGCATCGTAGATGCCGCCTCTCCAGCGGTGGTAAAAATCTTGGTCGAGTACGAGTCCGAGAATCCGCGCTATCAGGAGCAGATGGAGGAACTGCCCGAGTACCTTCGACGCTTCTTTGACTTTCGTGGTGGTCCGCCGGTGCCCAGAGACCGGGCTGGCATGGGCTCTGGTTTTATCATCTCTGAAGACGGCTACGTGGTGACGAACAATCATGTTGTCGAAAATGCAAGACAGGTGGTAGTTAGGCTTCCTGATAGGCAGGAGTTCGATGCAGAGATCATTGGTACTGACCCGCGATCAGATCTTGCGGTGCTAAAGATTGATGCGGATCGGCTGCCGATGTTAACGCTGGCAGCTGATGACGATGTGAAAGTAGGGCAGTGGGTGCTTGCGATTGGGTCGCCCTTCAGCCTGGACTTCTCGGTCACCGCCGGCATCGTCAGCGCCCTGGGTCGAAGCCTGCCCACCCAAACGGGTGATAACTACGTCCCGTTTATACAGACCGATGTCGCTATTAACCCCGGCAATTCCGGAGGGCCATTGTTCAATATGGATGGCGAGGTCATCGGGGTTAACTCGCAAATTTTCACTCGCTCAGGCGGCTCAATTGGTTTGTCGTTCGCTATACCCGCCTCAGTCGTCAGTAATGTGGTCAGTCAGTTGAAGGAGACCGGTGCTGTTGAGCGGGGATGGCTCGGGGTCAGCATTCAGGACGTAGATCGCGCGCTGGCGGATTCTTTTGGGCTCGACAGACCGAGGGGCGCCCTGATAGCTCAGGTCGGCCAAGATTCTCCCGCCTCTCGTGCTGGTCTGGAGCCGGGCGACGTCATTATCGCTTTCGACGGCGAGGCAATTGAAACCTCGGCAGATCTCCCTCACGTCGTGGGTCTGATCGCACCTGGCACCAAGGTCTCGGCATTGGTTGTCAGGGACGGCAAGGAGCGAGACGTGGCGGTTACAGTGGGTGGGCTCGGCGCGGATGAAGTCGCCCGAGTGGATGCTGGCGTAGCCGCCGATGGCAGAGCGGCACTGCTGGGCATGAGGTTAGAGCAAGCTGAGCCAGCGGCGCTGGCTGAGTTAGGACTGTCAGGTGGTGTATTGATCAAGGAGGTCATACCCGGCTCCCCCGCTGAGGAGGCGGGCATTCAGGCCAACGATATCCTCACGCGATTGGGTAACCGGCCCGTTAGCCGGCTTGGTGACATTGCCGATATCACGCCGCAGCTTTCGCCGGGAAGCTCTATCCCCGCCAGACTCATCCGGGGAGGCAGTCCTTTGTTCATCGGCATCCGTATACCGGACGCTGACTGAGGATTGTGCATTGGTCATGCTAAACTGATGGCGGTTAGTTCCGTCGGCCCGTCTCATGGCGGGCCTCACTTTTTTTGAGGTATGCAAAAAGTGGCTGAGCTCAGTCATATTCGTAATTTTTCTATCATCGCTCATATCGACCATGGTAAATCCACGTTGGCGGATCGCTTCATCCAGCACTGTGGCGGGCTGACCGAGCGAGAGATGGCAGAGCAGGTTCTTGATTCGATGGACCTGGAGCGGGAGCGTGGCATCACTATCAAAGCCCAGAGTGTGACGCTGAACTACTCGTCCCGTGACGGTAGCGTCTATCAGCTCAACTTCATCGATACGCCCGGGCACGTCGATTTTTCCTACGAGGTCTCCCGGTCTCTGGCCGCTTGCGAAGGCGCGCTACTGGTTGTCGATGCTGGCCAAGGTGTCGAGGCGCAGTCTGTGGCTAACTGTTACACCGCGATTGAGCAGGGACTGGAAGTGCTTCCAGTGCTCAACAAAATGGATCTGCCGCAAGCTGACCCAGACAGGGTGCAGCAAGAGATTGAGGAAATTATCGGCATTGATGCGACTGAAGCTGTGCCAGTCAGTGCGAAGACCGGGCTTGGTATCGAGGACGTTCTGGAGTACCTCGTCGCCAATGTGCCGGCCCCTCAGGGCGACCGTGATGCACCCCTGCAGGCACTCATTATTGATTCGTGGTTCGACAATTACCTGGGAGTGGTCAGCCTGGTGCGGGTGAAGCAAGGGCAGCTGAGTAAACGCGACAAGTTCATTGTGAGATCGACCGGTAAGCAGCACCAAGCGGACTTGATCGGTGTGTTCACTCCGCGTCGGACTGAGACCGGTTGCCTCATGGCTGGTGAGGTGGGGTTTGTCGTCGCCGGCATCAAAGACATCAAGGGCGCGCCCGTCGGAGATACTTTGATTGCGGCATCTCATCAGGAAACCGCAGCGCTGCCCGGTTTTCAGAGTGTTAAACCACAGGTTTACGCGGGCATCTTTACGGTCAACTCGGATGATTACGAAGATTTTCGGGATGCGCTGGGTAAACTCACGTTGAACGACGCCTCGCTATTTTATGAGCCTGAGACCTCGGATGCCTTGGGCTTTGGTTTTAGGTGTGGTTTTCTGGGCATGTTGCACATGGAAATCATTCAGGAGCGCCTCGAGAGAGAATACAACCTCGATCTCATCACCTCGGCGCCGACCGTGATCTACGAGATCGTCAAGAAAACGCAAGAGACGGTCTACGTCGATAACCCCTCTAAGCTGCCGGATGTGGGTGACATAGAGATCATGCGGGAGCCGATTGCGCGATGCACGATCCTGACGCCCCAGGAATACCTTGGTGCAGCCATCACCCTCTGCGTTGAGAAGCGCGGTACTCAGGTCGATCTCCAGTTTTTGGGTCAGCAAGTGCAGGTGATATACGACATACCGATGGCAGAGGTGGTGTTGGATTTTTTCGATCGGTTAAAGTCGGTGAGCAGAGGCTATGCGTCGCTGGACTATGGCTTTGAGCGCTTCGAGGCCGCACCACTCTCCAGGCTAGATGTGCTCATCAATGGAGATAGGGTCGATGCGCTTGCCATCATTGTTCATCGAGACCACGTCCAGTCTCGAGGTCGTGTCCTCACCGAGAAGATGAAGGAGTTGATTCCCCGGCAGATGTTTGATGTAGCGATTCAGGCTGCCGTGGGTGGCAAGATCGTAGCGCGCCAGACTGTGAAGGCGCTGAGAAAAAATGTCACCGCCAAGTGTTATGGCGGTGACGTGACTCGAAAGAAGAAACTGCTGGAAAAACAGAAAGCCGGTAAGAAACGGATGAAGCAGGTCGGCAACGTTGAGATTCCGCAGTCGGCTTTTTTGGCGGTATTGCAGGTTGACGGCTGAATCGCTCGTCCCCTTCAGTGTGTATCATAAGTGTCTGAAAGAACGCCTTTCGATGGTGGCCGTCGGCGTTTCTCGCTTGGCAGTTGGTGAGGGCAGGTAGAAAAACAGTAATGAGTGTCGATTTTCCGCTAATTTTGGTGATCGTGGTGCTCGGCAGCGGCGCGATATGGCTCTTGGATAGCTTGCTTCTAGCGAGAGGCAGGGCGGACAGGCGCGCCGAGTTGGCGGCTCAGTTTCCTGGATGGGAGGAAAGTAACTCGAGCGCAGCGAAGGCTTTTGCTGATGCGTGTCATCGTGAAGCATCTGAGCCTGCGGTCGTGGAGTACGCGCGGTCTTTTTTTCCGGTGCTGGCCTTTGTGTTGGTGCTGCGTTCTTTCCTCTACGAACCCTTTCAGATTCCTTCGTCTTCGATGGTGCCGACTTTGGAGGTGGGCGACTATATCCTAGTGGACAAGTTTTCCTATGGGCTTCGTCTGCCTGTCACGCGGACAAAAATTATGGACATCGGCGCGCCCGAGCGCGGCGACGTGATGGTCTTTTTCCCACCCCACCAAAACGACACTTACTACATCAAGCGAGTGATTGGCATCCCGGGGGATAAAATCTCTTACCGGAACAAAAAATTAATGGTCAATGACCAGCCCGTGCCACAGGAGTGGTTAGCCGAAATACCGAGTGGCCGCTATACGGTGAAAATGGGCAGGGAGTTACTCCCTGGATCTGATGGGCACCTCATGCAGACAGACAACCGACGAGGGGCACGTAATTTTTCGGTGGTTGTCAAACCCGGGCACTATTTTATGATGGGCGATAACCGGGATAACAGCAGCGATAGCCGCGTCTGGGGACAGGTGCCTGAGCGCGATATCGTCGGTAAGGCGGTTGCCATTTGGATGCACTGGGAGGAATACCTTAGCGTTCCTTCTTTTGACAGAGCTGGCGCCATCGATTGACCAGCCAGGAGGGTAGGTCGTGCAGACAAACCATTCGGCACGAAGATCTATAAACGCAGGCAGCAGCGCCGCAGGTTTCAACGTTTGGACGGTCTCAATCAATCTGCTTCTTTTGAGCATGATATTGGTGGTCGGCCTCAGGGTTGTGCCGAGCTACATGGAGTACCTGACCGTCAAGGACCTCATCGCTCGGGTGGCCGCCGAACACGATCGCCAGACTGATACCGTGACGGATCTGAGGACGCGACTTGGCAAACTGCTCACCACGAATCAGATATATGACACCCGCATTGAGGATATCGCTATCTATCGAGAGCGTGGTGTCATTGTGATTGATGCGAGCTACGAGAAGCGCTTTCCTTTGTTCTGGATTCTTGACGGCGTCATCGTCTTCGATGACTTGGTTGCTGAAACAGCGTCGATGAGTCGGACTTGAGTCTGCCCAGTCAGTCCTTGCTTACTGCTCTGCAGCGGCGCCTAGGTTATCAATTTGCCGATACCGATTTGTTGCGTCGGGCACTGACCCACCGAAGCGCGCAGCGGGATCACAACGAGCGGCTTGAGTTCTTGGGCGATGCGCTAATCGGTATGACCGCTGCAGCGGCCTTCTTCCAGCGATTTCCAGACGCCGATGAGGGCGCTTTGAGTCGGCTCAGAGCCGCGGTAGTCAGTGGTCAATCTCTGGCCAGAATTGCACAATCATTGGAGCTGTCAAATTGCCTCATTCTCGGTGAAAGCGAACGCAAAAGCGGAGGCAGACATCGTCAGTCGATTCTGGCCGATTGTTTAGAAGCACTCGCAGGCGCGGTGTTTCTCGATGCTTCGGTTGCGGAAGCTCAACAGGTTGTTGCTGGTTGGCTTCAGGAAAGTATTGAAGCCGCATCTCCCAGTGATGTTGTCGATGCAAAAACACGGTTGCAAGAATGGTTGCAAGGGCGGGGCAAACCTCTCCCTGAGTACTCGGTGATCGAGGTAAAGGGCGTTGATCACGAACAGTCGTTTCGCGTGCAGTGTCGCTTGGTTCATCTCCAGCTGAGGACCGAGGCTGTCGGCTCGAGTCGCCGGGGCGCTGAAAAGCTGGCAGCGGCTGACATGCTTGAGAAGCTGGCGGACTCAGTGGATGACTGATCAGCGCTGTGGAGTGATTGCGATAGTGGGGCGGCCGAATGTCGGGAAGTCGACCCTGTTAAACCATCTGCTGGGACAAAAGCTAAGTATTACCTCGAGGAAGCCACAGACGACCCGTAATCAGGTCCTCGGCGTAAGCACCCAAGGCAGAACCCAACTGATTTTTGTTGATACGCCGGGCTTGCATTTGGGCCAGTCCAAAGCGATCAACAAGATAATGAACAAGGCAGCGGCGTCGGCATTGACCGGGGTTGATCTGACGTTGCTCCTGTGCGACCGAACGAAGTGGACGGCAGAAGACGACTATGTCCTAGACGTCGTGTCCCGGCATGAGGCTCCTGTTGCGTTGGTTATCAACAAAACCGACCTGCTGCGCGACCGAGACGAATTGCTGCCGTTTGTTGAAGCCTTGAATGCCCGCTGTCGCTTTGACGCAGTGCTTCCGGTCTCGGCGCTCCGTGCTCGCGGCCTTGAGGAGTTGACCGAATTTGTCGAGGCTCACGCGCCGGTGGGGCCGCATCTCTTCCCGGAGGATCAGATTACGGACCGGAGTCAACGCTTCGTTGCCGCTGAACTGGTCCGAGAAAAAATCATCCGGCAAATGGGAGACGAGTTGCCTTATGCGACTGCAGTCGAAATCGAATCCTTCGCCCACGACAAGCGAGGTGTACTCCACATCAGCGCTCTCATTCTGGTAGAGCGCAATGGCCAGAAAAAGATGCTGGTCGGAGAGTCCGGTGAGCGACTTAAATCCATTGGCACCGCGGCGCGAAAAGACATGGAAAAGACCTTCGACACCAAGGTGATGTTGCGGCTTTGGGTCAAGGTCAGGTCAGGCTGGTCGGATGATGCCAGAGCGCTCAAGACGCTCGGACTTGACGTGCCGGAGGAGCGATGACAACGCAGCAACCAGCCTGGGTTCTCTCGAGAAAAGCCTACGGCGACAACGGTTTGTTGGTTGAGTTTTTTACGGCCGACTGGGGTCGCTGCGGCGCAGTCGTCAAGGGCGCTCATCGGAAAAAGCGAGGTGGTAGCTTCGCCACGCTTCTGCAACCTTTCCAGCCGTTGCTGGTCAGCCTGATAGGGAAAGGCGAACTTAAACATCTGAGGCAAGCTGAAGCGCCCTCCGCGGGGGCGTTGCTCAAAGGTGAATCCTTGATGAGTGGTCTCTACCTCAATGAATTACTCTCGCGTGTGTTGCCGCGATTTGACGTGATGCCCTTGGTATTCGTCGAATACAGCCGAGCGATTGAGCAGCTTCATAGTGCGCCGCCTGAGGCAGCGCTGAGGCGTTTCGAGTTAGTGTTGCTTTCTGAGATGGGTTACCGGATCAATTTGCTGACTGACGAGCACGGAGAGTCGATTCGCCCGCTGGTACACTATCGTTTTGAGGTCGAGCGCGGTTTTTGTGTGTCAGACGACCGGTTGCTCACACCCCGACCTAATGTGATGACTGGCGAGCAAATCCATAGAACGACGCGGTGGCTGGAAGAGGGTGCTCAACTCCCGGAGGCCGATGCGGCGGCACTCAAACAGATCACAAGAGTCGCACTATCTCGGCTTACCGCTGGGCGCAGGCTGCACACACGGGAACTAGTGCGGGATTTAAGGTCCCATCAGAGACCCTCGGTTTGAGGGGGGAAAGCAGTATCGGGAGCGCACACCGCGCTTGCAAGTTCCGCAGCGCAATGGCAGGTGCGGCTCAGTAGCTTTATGGCGATGAACGAAAGTATTCGATACCCCACGATTGAAGATATGGTCGGTGATACGCCGCTAGTTAGGTTGCAGCGTCTGCCCGGCGACACATCTAACGTGATCCTCGGCAAATTAGAGGGTAATAATCCAGCCGGCTCAGTCAAAGACCGACCAGCGCTCAGTATGATTAGCGAGGCGGAGTCTCGCGGAACCATTGTGCCGGGTGACACCCTGATTGAGGCGACTAGCGGCAACACCGGCATTGCACTCGCCATGGCGGCAGCGGTGAAGGGCTATCGGCTTAAATTGATTATGCCCGCCAATCAGAGCGAAGAGCGCAAGCTTGTCATGCGTGCTTATGGTGCTGAACTGATCGAAGTCTCTTCGGAGCAAGGCATGGAGGGCGCGAGGGATCTGGCGTTGGATCTGCAAGTAAAGGGTGACGGCTTGGTGCTAAATCAGTTCGCCAATCCCGACAACCCGCTGGGGCACTTCAGTTCCACCGGACCCGAGATCTGGAGGCAGACAGGCGGCCGAGTCACGCACTTTATCTCCTCGATGGGCACAACTGGCACCATCATGGGTGTATCGCGATTTCTTAAATCTCAAAACCAAGATATCCAGATCATCGGGCTTCAACCGACCGAAGGCTCCCAGATTCCCGGAATCCGACGATGGCCCGCCGCATACATGCCCGACATCTATCAAGCCGAACGAGTAGATAGGGTGATGGATATCGATCAGTCAGAATCAGAACAGATGATGAGGCGTTTGGCTCGTGAAGAAGGTATCTTCGCCGGGGTATCCTCTGGCGGCGTGATTGCTGGCGCACTGAAGCTGAGTGAAGAGCTCCAGGACGCCACGATTGTGGCTATCATCTGTGATCGCGGTGATCGCTATCTCTCGACCGGGGTATTCGCGGACTAGTAACTTATTGGTAGGGTTTCTAGTCGAGGGACTATGCTCAGCCACTCGCTGATGATTGGGTGGGCTCTTGCATTCATCGTCGGCTCTAGGGGAGACATCAATGAGTGAATCCGCTCACGTAGACCTCCGTGTGATGACGGACCTGCTCGACATTATGAGTCGATTACGGGACCCCAATGACGGGTGCCCATGGGATCTGCGGCAAGACTTTGAGTCAATTGTGCCGTTCACTATTGAAGAAACTTACGAGTTGGCTGAAGCGATTGCGCTTGGGGATTACGACCAAGTGCGCGATGAGTTGGGCGACGTTTTATTTCAAGTTATTTTTTATGCGCAAATCGCGAGCGAGAGACAACTCTTCAACTTTAAGGATGTTGCAGAGGGCATCTCGCGAAAACTGATACGCAGACACCCCCACATTTTTGATAATCCGGACGGAGATCCAGTGTCAGAAAGCGAGGTAAAAGACCGCTGGGAACAGATCAAAGCTGGCGAACGCGAGAACAAGCAACTATCCGGCGCCATGGACGATGTACCGCAGGCACTGCCAGCGCTAAGTCGATCCCAGAAACTGCAAAAAAGGGCAGCTCGCGTAGGATTTGACTGGCCCGAACTTGAAGGTGTGCGCTCAAAAATTAACGAAGAGATGACGGAATTGGACGAAGCGATATGCCTTGGTAATCGGGCCGACATCGAGGCGGAAATCGGAGATGTTTTTTTGGCGACAGTTAATCTCGCCAGACATCTCGGCATCGATGCAGAATCGTCGTTGAGACGAGCCAATACGCGCTTTGAGCAACGTTTCAGGTTTATGGAGCAGTCCGCAGCGTCAGAAGGGACCGATCTCGCCTCGGAATCTCTCGACGAACTAGAGGCGCGGTGGCAAAAAGCCAAGAACCATTTGCGAGCAAACTGACTTGTCACCACGGTGAGGCCTGTGTAGCGTTAGGTCTGCCGGATTCGGCGCTAAAATTTCAATAAGAGATCCTTTCTCACCATGCGTATCATACTTCTTGGACCCCCGGGCGCGGGCAAGGGCACGCAGGCCCAGTTCATCTGTCAGCAATTTGGCATTCCACAAATTTCAACGGGCGACATGTTGCGCGCTGCTGTCGCTGCAGGCACGCCACTCGGTCAGCAGGCCCAGAAGGTCATGGAATCCGGTGGTCTGGTGTCAGACGAAATTATTATCGGGCTCGTCAAAGAACGATTGGAGGCGCCAGATTGCGCACCCGGATGTTTGTTTGACGGCTTCCCGCGGACTATTCCCCAGGCGAGAGCGATGGTGGATGAGCAAATAGCGATTGATCATGTACTGGAAATTGCCGTCGCTGATGATGAGATCATTAACCGCCTTAGCGGTCGCCGGGTGCATCCGGGGTCCGGTCGGGTCTACCACGTTGAGTACAACCCACCTCAACAAGAAGGGCTGGATGATGTGACCGGGGAGGCGCTGATTCAGCGAGAGGACGATAGAGAGGAAACGATTCGTAATCGGCTCTCGATTTATCACGATCAGACTAGACCGTTAGTAGATTTCTATCGGGAACTCGAGGGCGTCGAATACCATTCTTTAGATGGTGTCGGAAAGGTCGATGAGATAGCGAGCTTGATTATGACGGCGCTCGCTTAGGTAGTAATTCGCACGACTTTGCTTGTCATCAAATATAAAGCTTGATAG
>WTHO01000184.1 GCA_011523115.1 Halieaceae bacterium
CGGTGCAGTCAGCAAAAGTGTTGATGCGCTCCTGATCTATCTCAAACCACTCCCCTGGCGGCAGTTTTGTCCCCGCCTGCGCCTCCATTTCCTCTGGCGTCACCATCGTCAATGCCATTGCTGATCTCTCCTCAGTGTTATCGCTATTCAACCATCGCGGAAAGTCGCGGCGACTTCGCCGGCTTCCGCCAAATATTGTTTGATCTCATTGCGCCCCACCACCATGCGGTGCACCGCGTCGGGGCCGTCTGCGAGGCGCAGGGTGCGCTGCCCCGACCACATCTCGGCCAGTGGCGTATCCTGGGATACGCCGATGCCGCCGTGCATCTGAATCGCGTCGTCGATGACTTTCAGCGCCATATTGGGCACCACCGTCTTGATCATTGAGATCCAGATACGCGCTTCCTTGGGTGAGGTATGGTCCATCATCCACGCCGTCTTCAGCGTGAGTAATCGGGCCTGCTCAATATTCATGCGGGCATCGGCGATGATGTCGATATTGCCGCCCAGCTTGTAGAGGGGCCGGCCAAACGCTTCGCGCTCGGTCGCGCGCTCGCACAGCAACTCAAGCGCTTTTTCCGCCGAGCCGATGGAGCGCATGCAGTGGTGGATACGCCCCGGTCCGAGACGTCCCTGTGAGATTTCGAAACCGCGCCCAGGCCCGAGAATGATGTTGTCCTTGGGCACTCTCACGTCCTCGAGTTTGACGCGCATGTGTCCGTGCGGCGCATCCAGCATATTGAAAACCTTCAAAGGCCTGACGATGTTCACTCCCGGCGTGTCCAGCGGGACTAAAATCTGTGATTGCTGGAGATGCTTGGGCGCTTCAGGGTCAGTCTTGACCATGCAGATCATGATTTTGCAACGAGGGTCACCGGCACCTGATGTCCAGTGCTTTTCTCCGTTGATTACCCACTCTTCCCCTTCCAACCTCGCCGTGGTGCAGATGTTAGTCGCATCCGAAGAGGCGACATCTGGCTCCGTCATGCCGAAGCAGGAACGAATCTCGCCCGCCAACAACGGCTCGAGCCATTGCTTCTTTTGTGCTTCGCTACCGTACTTGTGCAAAACCTCCATGTTGCCTGTGTCCGGTGCGGAGCAGTTGAAAATTTCAGCTGCCAATCGAGATTTGCCCATCTCCTCCGCAAGGTAGGCATATTCGACGGTATTCAGGCCCGAGCCCTCCTCTCCCGTCAGAAAAAAATTCCAAAGCCCGGCTGATCTCGCCCGATCCTTGAGGCCGCTCAGAATCGCGAGCTGTCGATCCGTCAGTTCAAAGGGATCGCCAGACTCGATTTCAGCAATGAATTCCGGCTCAACGGGAATGATGTGCTCAGCGATAAACTGCCTGACCTTTTCGAGCAGCGGCGCGACCCGATCCGAAATACCTAAATCCATGAAAATCACCTCATCAACCAGCAGACTGCACCGGCCTTTTTATCAGTTAGTGCGCACCATTAGCAGAAGCGCCGGCCGAAAAAGACCACACAGATAGTGGCATGACTTATGTCATTAAATCCAGCGCAGGAGCGTGAACAAAGGCTTCTCCAGTCCCCGTTCGCCCCCGAGTTCGATAGGCGCCAGACACTAGCGCATGGGCAGTGGCGCCACAAGACAGCAGGCTATGCCTTTCGTCGATAACGGGTATTGCCTGACACTATCCTCAGCGCTTGCCACAGTGCTCGACCCACAGCGCTCGACCCAGAGTGCCAGACCCACAGCCCTCGACTCGCAGCCCTAGACGGAGCGGCTACCAGCGCCGTCGGC
The DNA here is from genome assembly GCA_011523115.1 of Halieaceae bacterium. Lineage (GTDB taxonomy): Bacteria > Pseudomonadota > Gammaproteobacteria > Pseudomonadales > Halieaceae > Luminiphilus. The sequence continues at coordinate 1,768 of WTHO01000184.1, forward strand.
GGCGTGGTTGAGCGTCATTGAGGCACAGGAAGCATCAAGGATTCCTTTACCTGCTCCATCACGACATAACTGGTCGACTCCAGAACACCGGGCAGTGTCAGCAGGGTCTCACCCAGCAGCACTCGGTAAGCGTCCATATCCGCTACCCGTGCTTTGAGCAGATAATCAAAATTACCCGAGACCAGATAGCATTCCTGAACTTCGGAAAGATCCAATGCCCGCGCCGTGAACTCCTCGAAAATATCTTGTGAGGTTCGGTTCAGTCTGATCTGGACGAATACGACCAGTCCGCGGTCCAACGCTTTCGGCTCCAGCACAGCCTGATAATGCTGAATGACCCCAGCTTGCTCGAGGCGCCTGACACGCTCTTTGCAAGGCGTCGTGCTCAATCCGACCTGACGGGCGAGCTCTGTGTGCGGCATGCGGGCATCCCGCTGCAAGAGCCGCAGGATATTGCGGTCGATCTTATCCAGACGATGTGACTGTTCTTTCACCGGTCTCCTCTCCTCATGCCGCCTGCAACCAAGGCTCGCCTAAACCCTTTATAACTTATAAAAGATAAAAAAGCAGTCATAATAACTTTAATAATATTTAAATAAATATTTATTGACTTTTTTAGGCGTCATCTAAGTGCTTTATCGCCTTTCACGGCGGAACGGGTGACCCGACAATGAGCCCCACTGAATTGGGAGGCAATGCCATGTTGATCGGAGTACCAACAGAGATCAAAGCACAGGAGTTTAGGGTCGGGATGACGCCAGCGGGCGTCCGAGAACTTAAAACCGCGGGCCATCAGATTCTGGTCCAGTCTGGCGCAGGTGCCCAGATCGGCCTCACGGATGAGTTGTACCGGGCCGCCGGCGCAGTGGTGGTGGATACCGCAGAACAGGTGTTTAACGATGCGGACATGATCATCAAGGTCAAGGAGCCCCAACCACAGGAGTGTCGGCTCCTCAAACCGCAGCAGATCCTGTTCACCTACCTCCACCTGGCCGCCGACCCAGATCAGGCAGCGTCATTGGTGGATTCGGGCGCAACGTGCATTGCCTACGAAACAGTCACGTCAGCAAAAGGTGGCTTACCGTTGCTGGCCCCCATGAGTCTTGTGGCGGGGAGGTTATCTGTTCAAGCCGGCGCTCATCACATGGAGATCCATCAAGGTGGTGGCGGGGCATTACTGGGTGGAGTACCCGGCGTAGCGCCGGCAAAGGTGCTAGTGCTCGGCGGCGGCGTAGTGGGTAGTAGCGCCATTCGAGTGGCGCTGGGCATGGGCGCCGACGTGACAGTTGTCGATCGCTCCGTGGAGCGGCTTGGCGAGCTGGACGAGCAGTACCGCGGTCAGTTGCGGACTGTCTATTCCACTGCCGAAGCCATCGAGCGGCACGCGAACGACGCCGACCTGATCATTGGCGCCGTCCTCATACCCGGCGCTTCTGCGCCCAAATTGATCTCGCGAGACATGCTCGGGCAGTTAAAGCAGGGTGCCGTGATGGTAGATGTGGCAATCGATCAGGGCGGCTGTTTTGAAACCTCGAGACCGACTACCCATGCGGAACCCACCTACCTTGTAGACGGGGTGCTGCACTATTGCGTGGCAAACATGCCCGGAGCGGTAGCGAGAACCTCAACCATGGCGCTCACCAATGCAACCTTGCCTTATATCCAGCAGCTTGCCGCCGGTGACTATCGCGAACTGCTTTCCTCGGACCCGCACTTTGCTGCCGGGCTCAACGTTTTTGATGGCCGGCTGACGCATCCGGCGGTAGCCGAAGCGCTTGACGCACCGTGGACAACGCCTGACGCGGCGCTCAGTCAACCGATGCACCTCAAGAGCGCATGAAACTGCCGTGAGAATGTGATTTGGTATCTGGGGTCGTCTTGCTCTTCTTACCAAGCAAGATTTCCTGCAGACTTGAAAAAACCGGGGTTAAGGCCAGCACAGCATGCACCAAATGAAACCTGACATCGAAGCGTTGGCGCAGTCGATCCTGACCTATTCCATGGATCGGTTGCGCATGGATCCGCCTTCAATCGATCACCCGCTCCCGCAAACTGCCCTCGAGGAGCGGGCCGGCCAAACCATTACGCGGGAAGGTCTCGGGGGTCAAAGGGCACTCGAACTCTTTGTAGACACGCTGGCACCCGCCTGCATCTCGGAGGATCACCCACGCTATTTGGCTTTCGTCCCGACGGCACCCTCCGAGGTCTCCACCCTTTTTGATCTCATCGTCGGTGCGTCGAACATTTGTGCGAGCAGCTGGCTCGAGGGCGCAGGCGCAATCTATGCAGAAAATCAGGCGCTGCGATGGATCGCCGATATCGCGGGACTGCCTGAGGATGCGGGTGGTGTCTTTGTCAGCGGCGGAACGGCGGGCAATCTCTCGGCGCTGGTGGCGGCGCGCCATGACTGGCGAGAGCGATCACCGGAAAACCAGCGGCGCCGGGGACTGATCATTTCCTCTCGGGGGGCCCATGCCTCTGTCGAGCAGGCAGCGCAGGTGATGGACGCCGACATCGTGGAATCAGGCAGCCATCAACTGACCGGCGCGGATGTTGCTGCGACGGTCGCGGCGCTCAATCCAGAGGATCGATCACGACTGTTTGCAGTGGCGTGCACCGCGGGCACCACCAATCTGGGCATCATCGATGACATGCAGGGTATTGGTGACGTTTGTACCACTGAGGACATCTGGTTTCATGTTGACGGTGCCTACGGAGGTGCGGCGCTGGCCGCCCCATCGACGCGGGCGCTTTTCGATGGTATCGAACGGGCGGACAGTTTTATCGTTGACCCCCACAAATGGCTGTTCGCGCCGTTTGATTGTTGCGCACTGATCTACGCAGACCCCGCCAAAGCGCGGAAGGCTCACCGACAACACGGTGACTATCTGGAAGTATTCTACGACGGTATCTGGAACCCCAGCGATTACGCTCATCATCTATCACGGCGGGCGCGCGGACTCCCCTTCTGGTTCAGCCTTGCCGTCCATGGCACTCAGGCTTACGCCGACGCCGTAGAGATAACCCTCGACTGCGCGCGCGAGGCCGCAGCAATGATTGAGGCACACCCTAACCTCGAAATGGTGACTGAGCAGCGACTCTCCATTTGCGTCTTTCGCCGCGTAGGCTGGTCGCCCGATGATTACAAGCACTGGAGTGATGCGCTACTGGAGCGAGGGGACGGTTTGGTAACGCCCACAAAACACGAGGGAGAAACGGTGCTCCGCTTCTGTATCGTGAATCCCCGCACCAGCAGGGACGACATCCAACTCATTCTCGATACGCTCTAGCGGCTACCCGCGCGTGCCCTGCGCGCACCACCGATTACGCCTCAGCCATTACCCTTCATCGTCCGACCCCGCTATGCTTACCTGCCGAGGAGAGCCGGGGCCACTGTGCTCGACCGGGTCCGACGCGATACGCCCAATGACAACGACAACAGAGCAACGCCATGCCAGACACCTTCATTTGTGCCTACGAACTGAGTGGCGATGGACACGGCACACCGATCGATGAGAGCGCGCTTAGCGCTCAGCCGCCGCGGGACGTGCCGGTCTGGGTTCACCTCAGCGCCCGATCAACAGCGGCACGATAATGGCTGGAGACGAACGCCAACCTGCCTGACGAGACCGTTGCCGATGCCCTGCTAGCCGAGGACACTCGGCCTCGCCTGATGAGTCAGGCTGACGGT
>WTHO01000089.1 GCA_011523115.1 Halieaceae bacterium
AGTCAGAACCAGCTACGCAAGCTCTGCCAGCGCGAGTACCTGGCCTACATGCGCATGCGCGAGTGGCGCGAGATACACAGTCAGTTGGTTATGGCCTGCAGGCAGCTCGGTTTTCGCGTGCCGCCCCAGCTCCCGGAGGAGGAGGCCTACGAGGCGGTGCATCAGGCGCTTCTCACCGGGCTCTTGGGTAATGTCGCACAGCGCGATGAGGGCAAACAGTTCAACGCCACCCGTAACCGCAAGATCGTCGTGTTCCCGGGCTCTGGCCAGTACAAAAAGCCGCCACCCTGGCTGGTAGCGGGCGAGATCGTCGAGACCACGCAGGTGTATGCGCGTCAGTGCGGCGCCATTGAGCCCGACTGGCTGTTGCGCGTGAACCCCCGCGTACTCAAGCGACATCACTACGAGCCCGCCTGGCAACGGCGGAGCGGTCGTGTCATGGCCAAGGAGCGGGTCACCCTGTATGGCCTGACGATCAGCGATGGGCGGCGGGTGCACTTTGGCGACATTGACGCCAAGGCTGCCAGAGAGATTTTCATCCGCGACGCGCTGGTCACCGGCAACGTGATGAAGCCCCCCAGATTTTTGAGGGAAAACCTCGCATTGATGCGCTCGGTAGAGGAGCTCGAGTCGCGCACGCGGCGGCGGGATCTGCTCATTGAGGAGGAAGCGCTGGTGCAGTTTTACGACGAACGGCTTGGACCTCAGTGCGTGGGCATCACGTCGTTGATCAAGTGGCTGAAGGCAGACCGCACCCGCGATGAGATGCTGTTGCTGAACCGCGAGCAAATTTTGGTCAGGGACCCGGGCGCCGAGGTGGAGGCGCAGTTCCCGCCCACGCTTCATTGGCAGGGGGTGGATTACCAGCTGCGCTACCAGTTTGAGCCCGGGCGGCAGAATGACGGGGTGTCGATCACGATTCCGCTACCGCTCCTGAATCGCGCGCCCCGATACCTTTTTGAGTGGTTGGTGCCCGGTTTGTTGCGCGACAAATGCATTGCGCTGATCAAAGGATTGCCCAAAGCGCTGCGCAAGCAGCTCGTGCCCGCCCCTGATGTGGTTGACGCCGCACTGGCCGAGCTCACCGCAGAGGACAGCGATCTCTGCAGCGCTTTGAGCGGCGTGCTCAAGCGCCAGCGCGGGGTGCAGGTGAGTCCTGCGGAGTGGCAGCCCCAGCAGCTCGAAGACTTTTACCGAATGAACATCCGCGTTGTCGATGCCAGCGGCAAGCTTTTGGCTCAGGGACGCGATATGGCGGCGCTGGTATCCGAGTTCCGTTCGGGTGAGCCGGCAGCGGCGGCGCCGCAGGCCAACTCGCCGGAGCGGGGCAACGTCGAGCGCTGGGATTTTGGCGACCTGCCTGCCGTATGGAAGTCAAAAGCAGCGGGCCTCGAGGTGGTGGCGCATCCTGCGCTCGTTGCTGAGCCCGAGGGTGTTGCCATTCGGCTGCTCGACTATCCGGGTGAGGCGACGCTCGCGCACGAGGAGGGTTTGGTCGCCTTGGCCACGAGGCAGGCCAGTCAGGTGGTGAAGTCGCTGAGAAAGTCGCTGCTGGCGGGTAACGAGCTGGTGCTGGCCTTTGCGGCGGTAGAGATCGACCGAAAAACGCTGGTGGAGGATGTCATCGCCGCGGTGGCGCATCAATCCCTCACGGGGGGCGAATTGCCGCGCTCCGATGCGGCCTGCAAGCGCTGGTTCGATACGCTCCGCAGTCAATGGCACGCCGAGGCAATGGCGATAGGCGAGCAGGTGGCGATGGCACTCAAGGCGTGGAGTGTGGGCCGCACCACAGGCGCCAAGCTGGGCAGTGACTATCGAGCGAGTCAGGACGATTGCTGGCAAAACATGCGGGCATTGCTGGCGAGTCAGACACTCCGCTACGCCGGGCGTGACTGGCTGCGAGAGTACCCGCGCTATGCCAAGGCGGCGGAACACCGGATCAGTCGACTGAACGGGCAATACCTGAAAGATCAAAAAGCGCTCGAGATGCTGACACCCTGGTACCAAAAGCTGGAGGAGTGCGAGCGTGGATACCCCGGGTTGGTCCGGCTCAGCGCCGAGGCGTTTCAGTACCGGTGGATGCTCGAGGAGTTTCGCGTGTCGCTCTTTGCCCAGCAAATGAAAACCCGCCTGCCGGTATCGGCAAAAAGACTCGAGCAACAGTGGCAAAAAGTACTGCAATGGATCGAGCAGAATCCACGCTGATTTGCCCGTGACCCGCGCTATCATTAGGAGTAAAGTTAACCAAAGAGCCGCGCTGGTGCTCAAAGCGCCGGCGAAGCAAGGAGCCCCGAGAGCTCAGAATGTTGCGGTATGCCACAGTTTGGTTTCCCTTTCGGTTCGCGCTCATCGCGCGCACTCTAGCGCGCGCCGCGTTGCTGGCGACCGTGCTGCTTGCCATTCCTCTGCCGGGTCAGGCCCAGAGCGATTCGACTAATGAGATCGACCCCTGGGAGGGCTACAACCGGTGGATGTTCAATTTTAATGACGGTGCCGACCGGTTGGTCATCAAGCCCGTCGCCCGGGGTTATGATTTCATCATGCCCGAGGTGGCGCGCATCGGCGTTAACAACTTCTTCACCAACTTCTATGATTTCAATGGCGCGCTCAACGCGCTGTTGCAGGGTGAGGTCGAGCAGGCATTCAATAACACCTTCCGGGTACTGACCAACAGCACCATCGGCCTTTTTGGTCTGTTTGATGTCGCGTCCCGGGTGGGTATCCCGCGCTATGAGACTGACTTTGGGCACACCTTGTCGATCTGGGGTGTTCCCACCGGCAATTATTTTGTCATCCCGATCGTAGGCCCCAGCACGGTGCGCAACGCCTTTGGTGCCTCCATCGATGCCTACATATCGCCGACCGGGCAAATGATGAACGATAAGGCCTACTGGGGACTGCGCGCTTTCAATGTGTTGGATTTCCGCGCGAGTCTGCTCGACGCCGAGGAGATGATGAGCGGTGATCGCTATGTCTTTTATCGCGACGTCTACCTGCAGAACCGCGAGGTACTCGAGACCGGCGGGCAGGTTAAGGATGAGTTCTCCGAGTTCGACAACGACTGGGACGAGGACGACTTCTGATGCCTCGCCACCAGTGGCCGATGCGCTGCTGAGATGACTCAGGCGGGATCAGTGTTGGTGGTCGACGACTGCGCAGACCGCGCCGCCGCCTTGGTGATCGCTCTCGATGATCCGCAGCACCGCTACGAAATCACCCCAGAAGCCACCGACATTGAGGCGGTGCTGGGCCCCGACAGCCCCTGGGACTGCGTGATCTGTCACGTCGAGCTGCTGAATGTTTCCTGGGCGTCTGTGCGCCGCGCGATGCGTGGCTTTGATGTGCAGGTGCCGGTGCTGGCGGTCAGTGATCACCGTGATATGGACAGCATGACCACGGCGCTGGGTCTGGGTGCGGCGAGCTTTTTTGTGAACCCCGCTGAAAAGCCCGGTTTGGTCAGACGCGCGATTGAGCGCAGCGTGCATCACCGGCAGTTGCAACGGGACTTGGTTGAATCCAATGAGAGTCTTGAGCGGGCCAACACCGAGCTTACCCACTCACTGCGTATTCTGGAGCAGGATCAGGCGGCGGGACGGCAGGTGCAAAAGGCCATGTTCCCGGCACATTCGCTCAAGGCCGGCGACTACTGGTTCAGCCATCGTATTTTGCCCTCGCTCTATTTGAGCGGCGACTTCACCGATTACTTCAAAGTGGGCAAGAGCAAGGTAGTGTTCTTCCTGGCAGACGTGTCGGGCCACGGCAGTTCCTCGGCGTTTGCCACAGTGCTTCTGAAAAATCTGTTTGCCCGCAAGCGCTCAGATTACCTGCGCCGCGACGACAAAACCGTGATTCACCCCATCGAGATGCTCTCGCTTGCCAATCGCGAGCTGCTTGAACTCCACGTGAACAAGTACGCCACCATGGTGGTGGGCTGCCTCGATTATGAGGCGAACACGCTTCAGTACTCCGTCGCGGGCCACCTGCCGAAGCCGGTGCTCATGACGCCAGATAACATCCAGTATCTGCCCGGCGAGGGCATGCCTGTGGGGCTCACCCCCGAGGCGAGCTATGGTCTGGAAGAAACCGCGCTCCCGCAGACCTTTATGCTGGTACTGATGTCTGACGGCGTCTTGGAAACCATCGACGAGGTAGATCTGATCGAGCGAGAGAAGACCCTGCTGAGCCGCTTGGGCGGTACCCTTGAGAAGCCCGGTGACCTCATTCGCCGGCTGGATCTCGGTGAGGTCACCTCGGACGACTTGGCCGATGACATTGCGGGGCTGTTTGTGAGTCGGGGTGTGGGATGAGCGATTGCAGAATCTGTGCGGCCTCAAACGCCGGCGCCCACGTGCTCAAGCTCGAGGGTGATGTGCGGCTGACCATGTGCACCGCGCTCGATCAGTACTTTCAGTCGATGTTTGCCGAGCCGGGTTTTGTGAGTGTGTGGGTGGATGTGACCGAGGCCGACGGGCTGGATAGCACCACACTCGGCATGCTGGCCCAGCTGGCCATTCAGACCAAGGAGCGCTTTGCGTTTCGGCCGGCGATCTTTAGCACGAACCCCAGTATCGACCGCCTGCTCGACACCATGGGCTTTGATCAGCTCTTTGAGCGCCGGAACGAGTGCTGCAATACCGACGCAACGATTGAGGAGATCCCCGCGGTGGCCTGTGAGGAGGGTGAAGTGAAAAAGCAGGTGCTCGCGGCGCACCGCACACTTATGGCGATGAATGATGACAACGCCGACGCCTTTAAGGATCTCGTTAACACCCTCGAGCGACCCTAAGGTTCCTGCGGGCGACCCCACCCGCTGATGTTGAGGTGAAGTAGTCGCGGTGCGATCTGGGCGCAGAGCGCGATTTATTCCTCGTCTTCGCTCAGCAAATACATCTTGTCGATGATGGCCTCGACCTGTAGCTCAAGCGACGCGTAGTCCATCTCCGCCACCAGCTCCAGCTTCAGCTCGTGGAGAAGTTCGATCACTTCTTTGATACCTTCTTCGTTCGACATGGCACACCTCTTTCCCGATGCGGGGGAGTGATACACGGGTGTCATGTTAAATCACGAGGGCCGATCGTGTTGCGCGAGAATGCTAACCGCTCTCAGAAAACCCCAACAAAACCGCAACAGTCTGGACCTGCCTGAAACCCCGGCGTGGGGGCCCGCCCCGTGCGGTGGTTTATCCCGCCGCCATCGCCCGCTCGGGCGGCTGAGCGCAATAGGCCATGGCTTCGAGCAGCGTGTCAGCCGTAGCTTCAGCTCGGTGGGCGCGCTCGCTCAGGTGCCGGCGGTACTGTCGGCCACCGTACTGCCCCTGATACAGCCCCAGCATGTGCCGCGTTACGTGGTGTAGCCGTGCGCCTTTGCTCAACTGTGCCTCGATGTAGGGCAGCATGGTTTCAACCGCATCCTCGCGGGTGTGACTCACAGAA
>WTHO01000017.1 GCA_011523115.1 Halieaceae bacterium
TGCCACATTTGTGGCTTGTAGCTGTCAACGACTGCCCAGGGTAGCAGGCCGGCATCGACCATCTCGATCAGATCTTCGTCCTCCAGCGATTCGTCGACGGCCTCTATTCGTATCGCCGGCTTGCCCTGGGCCACAAGGCGTTTGCTCAGCGCCCGGACACTCTCTGCATAGCTACTCGATAGGCGGACATAAACGGTTTTGCCCGAGAGGTCTTCAAGCGAGGCCAACGGTGGTGCGCTGGGGCCAGTAACAAGAATCTCCTTCAGTGGTTTACTGACCGGGTTGGTGAAGTCAGCCTCTGCTCGTCGACTTTCGGTGATGGTAGTACCGGCCATCACAATATCGCCGTAGCCCGATGCCAGCGCGGGGAAGAGCTGATCCCTCGACACCGGAATCACGGCAACTTGCACCGTGAGGAGCCCGGTATTAAAGGCCTGATTGACCACCTTCTGCAGCTTTGCGGCGTACTCCTGCACAGTGCCACGGGGGCCATCTTCGAGAAAATAGCGGCCCGGCCCGTAAACGGTGAGTACCCGAATCACTCGACGCTCCACCATGGTGTCCAGATCACCAAAATGCGGCATGACGCCAAAGCGTTTGAGCCCGGGGGAGGAGCCTGTCACCGCCCGTGGGGCAGTGGCCCCGCTGTCACCTGAGGTAGTAGCGCTGCTCACCGCGGTTTGCTGAGTCGGTAGCGCCGCTACGGGCGCCTCTGCCACACTTTTCTCGCCGCAGCCGCTCAGCAACAACACCGACACCAAAGCGAACAAAAAAGCGCTGATGGGGTGATTGACGGCAAGTAGTGGAGAGGGCGGTAGGCGCATGATATAGCTTCCAAATAAGAGGTCGCAGTTCATTTGATGTCGCGGTTTTCCAGCGAATGTCCAGCGGTTGACCGTGCCGCTATCCCATCGTCTGACATTCCATCACCAACTTACCAAAATGCGTGCCGACTCGCATATGTTCGTGGGCGGCCAAGACCTCGCTCAGCGGATAGCAGCTGTCGATGATGGGCCGGATTTCGCCCGCTAAGATGCGCGGCCATATCTGCTCGCGAATTGCGTCAAAACAGCGCGCCCGGGAGGCGGTTTCCAGTCGTCGCAGCGTGCTGCCCGTCAAGGTCAGTCGTTTCATGAATAGCGTGGCAAGATTGATTTCACTCTGCATGCCACGCATCACGCCAATGCTGACAATTCGGCCATCCGGTGCTGCCAGGTCGAAATTAGCCTGCATCAGGTCACCGCCGGCGATATCCAGAATCACGTCAATCTCACCCGCGTAACCGGCGTTGGTAAACTGCTCGATGAGCTGTCCGTCCCGATGGTTGGCGACAAAGTGGGCCCCCAGTGCGCTCACCGCGTCGCATCGCGCCTGAGACCCGGCCGTGGAGAGCACGGTGGCACCCATGGTGGCCGCCATCTGCACGCCAATGGAGCCGATCCCGCTGCTACCACCATGTATGAGAACGGTATCACCCGCGCTGAGTTGACCCCGCTCGACGACGTTGTACCACACCGTGAGAAGCGCTTCGGGAAGGGCGGCGCCTTCTTTGGTGGTCAGGGTATCGGGGAGCATCAGGCAGTGGTCCTCGCGGGCCATTGCGAGGGTGGCGTAGCCGCCGCCATGGGTCAGCGCACAGACCCGGGCTCCGACCGCGAGGTGCTCGCAGCGGGCACCGACCGCGACGACTTCGCCGGCAACCTCGAGTCCCGGTACGGGCGACGCATCGGCAGGTGGTGGGTAAAGCCCCAGCCGCTGTAGCAGATCAGCGCGATTAATGCCCGCGTGGTGCACTGATATCAGCACCTCATCATCGGCGGGTGAGGGTAGTTGGTCGCAGATGACATCAACCGTCTCGGGGGTTGTGAATTCGATGTAGTGTCTGTCCATGGACTCGCTCGCGGATTCTGTCTGGTCAACGCAGATTGGGTGTTGCTGGCGCGCTGAGGTCGATAGACTACCCTGTCAGGCGGCTTTCCGGGAGCGGACGTTATGTTGAGATCCATGCCACTGCGGCGACTCAAGCGCGGTTTCAAGTTGGGACTGATCAAATTGCTGATTGGCAATAAAGCCGCGGGGGTTCACCTGTCCTATGTTGGACGGGGCTCAGCGGCTGATCTGTGTCGTCGCATCGCAGATATTGGTCACACCGATGTGCTCGTGGTCACCGACAAGGCGCTGAAGGAGCTCGGTTTGGCAGAGCAGGCGTTGTCCGGATTGACCGAGGCGGGCGTGACGCTGCACTGGTATGCCGGCGTCGATCCTGACCCGACCTTTGCCCACGTACTCGAAGGCCGGGAGGTGCTGAGATCGGCAGGATGCACCGCCATCGTCGCGGTCGGTGGCGGCTCGTCGATGGACGCGGCGAAAATTATTGCCTGTACCCGCTCCAGTGATGAATCGCCAGATCAATGGGTGGGGCTCAATAAGATTCCCGATGATGTATTGCCGGTCTACGCCATTCCCACGACATCAGGGACAGGCAGCGAGGCGACAATGGGTGCAGTGATTAAAGACCCTGCCGAGCAACTCAAGCACATCATTGTCGGCGATGATTTGTTACCGCAGGCCGTCGCTTTGGATCCTGAGCTGCTGCTAGGGTTGCCCGGCGCAGTGACAGCGGCGACCGGCATTGACGCGCTCACGCATGGTATCGAGGCTTATATCTGTATCTGGGATCGCGGCACACGGCAGGAGAACGGCCGCCTTGCGGTACAAGGCGTTTTCCGTTGGCTCGAGCGCGCTGTGAGTCATCCGGAGGATATCGAGGCCCGGCAGGGGATGGCGGTCGCCGCTTATCACGCCGGTGTCGCCATCAATCAGGTCGGCGTGGGGAACGTGCACGCGATAGCCCATCAATTGGGTGCCCGGTATGGCATCCCTCATGGCCAGGCCAATGCGTTGGCCTTGCCCCATGTCCTGCAGGCCTGCCTGGCCGATGCCGAAACCGCGCTTGCTGAGCTTGCCGTGGTGACCGCCGTCTCCGACGCGGCGTCGCCGGCTGCGCGCGCGCAGGCCTTTGTTGATGCGGTGACAGACTTGATCAGGAAGGTTGGCATCGATGAGACCGACGCCCGAATCCAAGCGGCCGACTGGGAAGTCCTGGCCCACGCGGCGATGGACGAGAGCGATGGCTATGTGTCGCCGCGGCTGCTGACCAAGCCGGAAATCATGGATACGTTAAAGCGTATTACCGCCGGCTGATTTCTTTGATCCAGGCACCCGCCAGCGCCATGAATCGCTGGTGCCCGGGGGTGGGCCCCTCCGAGCAGGGAAAGCCATGCGCCTCATCGGGGAAATGCTCGTGCTGCACGTTAACGCCGGCGAGGTCCAGCGCCTTGGCGAGTCTCCTGCCGTCATCCCTGAGTGGATCCCGCTCAGCCGTGATCAGCAGTGAGCGCGGGAACCCGGCAAATGAGATCCTCCGGCCGGGAAACATGATCTCGATTTTTGGGTCTGCGGGGGCCAAGCCGTTGAGATAAGTATCGGTGAACCACCGCATAATATTGGTGGTCAGCGGCCCGCTCTTCGCGTGCTCGGTATAGGAGCGGACCTCGGCGTGATAGTGCTGGGTTGCAGGGTAAATCATCAGGCAGCCCCGCAAGCGCGGTTCATCTGGCATTCTGGCCGCGGTGGCCAGCGCCAAGTTGCCGCCGGCGCTATCCCCCGCGAGCACCACCTCGCCGTTATTGGGCGCGAGCGCGTTGAGGTTATCGATGATCCAGCGCGATGCGGCCATGGCATCTTCATGGGCAGCAGGGAAGGGGTGCTCCGGCGCCAGACGGTAATCGATCGACATGACCGAGCACCGCGTTTTGGCGGCCAGCAGCAGGCAAAAGGGGTGATGGGTATCGAGGTCACCGATCGTCCAGCCGCCGCCGTGAAAATAAATCATCAGCGGGCGCTTACGCGAGCCGTGGTACATCCGTGCGCTGAGTGTGTGCCCTTGCAGAGGTAGCTGCAGCGAACTGGTGTTGAGCTCCGGCAGTGGGGTGTTCTCCCACGCCAATCGATTCATGCGCCGGTAGTACCAGCGGTACGCAAGCGTTTTGAGTCGATTTCTGAGCGTTGTCACACGTAATTACTCTGCGTCGATGTACCGCGCCTCTGGATCGGATTGGTACTCGTAGCGGTCGTCGGCATTGACTCTCCGCGTGATGTTACCGCGGTGCAAAAGATAATTCAGGTGTGCCACGGTTTCACCAGTCGCCATCTGGATCTCGCCGTCACCGATTTCCCGCCCAAACAGGCAGCCGAAGCACTCGGGCAAGAGTTTAGGTTCCATCAGCAAGTCGTAGAGGTTGGCCAGCGCCAGCCGATGGCTGTCGATGATCTGATTGAGTCGCACGCGCACACCGGTGAACGGTGACTGATGTGCCGGCAGCACCAGCAGATCCTCGGGCAACATCCCCAGTAGCCGTGTGCTCGATGCCAGCCAGGCCTCCAGTGGGTTGCCATCGGGTTCAGTCGGGAACACCGAGACGTTCGGTGTAATGCGCGGCAGTATCTGATCACCGGCGATGACCAACTGCAGGGCCGGGCAGTACAGGCAGGCATGATCGGGAGAGTGGCCCTGACCGGTCACGACCTGCCAGTAGCGACCACCGATCGACAGCGTTTGTCGGTCGCTGAGGCGTTGGTAATTATGGGGCAGGGGTGTTGCGAACTGGCCGAAACTTCCAAAGCGCTCCCGATAGTTCTCCAACTGCTCGTCGGAAAACCCGGTTCGATGATAGAACGACGTTGCAGCGGGCGGCGCCTGCTCGCCGGTGTAGCCCATGATGAGGCTACCCGTCAGGAACTCGGCCTGCGTCATATGCAGGTCGCATGCGAATCGCTCGCAGAGCCAGCCGGCGAGTCCGATATGGTCGGGGTGCATGTGCGTGCAAATCACGCGCTGCACCGGCTTGCCCTCCATAAACCCGTCGAAAAGCGCTTCCCAATGCGCTTTGGCTGAATCGAGGTTCAGGCAGGTGTCGACAATCGTCCAGCCGTCCCCATCCTCGAGCAACCACAGGTTAATGTGGTTGAGAGGGCCGGGCATGGTGAAACGAACCCACCAGACCCCGGGCGCTACCTCAAAGGGGTCATCGCCAGGGTGCTCCAGCCTCCCCCAGGGATAGGTCAGTCCTCGGTACTGCTCATCGACGCGTTGCAGAGTCATAGGTCCTCACTCATTGAGCCGGCAGTGTGCGCGTCAGCGCACGCGCTGTCTAGCAAGCTCTCCCTTTGGGGTTACTGACAGCCTCGATGTCGGATGTGATACTAAAAACCGATAAAGACTGTTTGCAGGTTGGGATGCCAAGCGCGCCTCGCTAACCTGCAGTCGACACCCGTCAGCCAGAGGAAAGCATCATGACCGCGACGCTCGATACGCAGGCACTCAAGCAGCTGGATCAGGCGCACCAT
>WTHO01000288.1 GCA_011523115.1 Halieaceae bacterium
CCCGAGGGCTGATCAGTCGATCCAGCAAACGGTTGAACTGCTGCGGATCTTCCTGCATGACGAAGTGACCAACCCCGGACATCAGCACGGCATCAAAGGAGTCCGTCAGTGCCCGGCCGGCTTCCAAATTGGTTGGTCGGTAGTCGGAGTTGATCAGATAGATCGGTATCTCAATATCAGCCAGCGCGTCGGCCGCCTCGTGGTTGAACCATTCAGCGTAAGCCTTAAAAGCGCCTATACCCGCCTCCGGGGGGGCTGAGCCCATGTCGGCGGCAATGCGGTCAATGAGATCGGGGTCGGAATCAGCCAGAAAAAAACTGCTTCGCACCAAGCCCTCAACTGTGCCTCTAAAATCTCCCTCCATCGCGGCAAGCATGCCGTTGAGTTGCGCCTCCGGAAAGGTGATCGACACGTCATTGAGCGTGTCGGCGCCGATGATCATCTTGACCCGGCCTTCCAGCTGTCTCGCCGCCTCGAGGGCGACCGGCCCCCCCATGGAGTGGCCCACTAAAATGACGTCATCCAGCGCCAGCTGATCGGCTACCGAGGCAACATCGGCGCCAAACTGACTGATGGTCCACTCAGTGCGCTGCAAACCCGATTCGCCGTGGCCGGCGAGGTCGATCGCCACAACCTGGTGTTTCTCGGCGAAATACGCGAGCTGATCAGACCAATAGCGCCGGTCACAGTTCCAGCCGTGGATAAAAAGGAGCGTCGGTGAGCCACTGCCCATGGCTTCGTAGTGAATAGCGACGCCGTCACGAGCGGTGGCGGCTCCGGTGATGACTGCTTCCGTGCTCCAGGCGCTTCCAGCCAAAAACACCCAGAGGCATATCAACATGCGTGGCATGACGGTCTTCATGACGTCCTCGTCCATCTCGTCAATTGCATCTCCAGAAACCTTGTCGTCTTTGGAGACGTCAGCTTACGGCAGTAACGCCCGGCAGGACAGATCGAGGGCTAATTGGGCGGCCCGCAACAAGCGCGACAAGCGGGCGTAGACGCAGTATGGGAGTGAACAGCCTGCGCGCTTTTGGATGCTTTGCCGTAGACTGTCGCCCACTTGGATCGTTGGCCGCCCTGCATGCCGCACGCATTGAATCGCGAATTACCTGACAACATAGCCCTCATTGAGGGCGACGCGCGGGTGACTTACGCCGAGCTTGACCGGCGAGTGCTGCGCATGGCCGCCGGGCTCTTGGCGGGAGAGGCTGATTTACAGGAAGCGCGCGTGGCGTTTTTGATTCCGGCCAGCGTCGACTATGTCACGGTGCTCCATGGTATTTGGCGTGCCGGCGGTATTGCGATTCCGCTTAACGTCGCGGCCACCGAGCCGGAGTGGGAGCACTGCCTCACTAGCGCCGGCGTAACGCGGGTTATCACCACGTCTGATCATCGCGACAGCATTCAAGGGCTCTGCGACCGACTGGCGATCCCGCTGGGTGAGGTCGGTGAGTTTGAGGTGGATGGTTCAGCACGACTGCCGAACCTGACGCCAGAGCGCAGAGCCATGATCGTGTTTACCAGCGGCACGACCAGCAAACCCAAGGGTGCGGTGACCACCCATGGCAACATCGCAGCCCAGATCACGACGCTGATCGACGCCTGGGCTTGGCAGTCAGACGATGTCATTCCACTTTTTCTACCGCTGCACCACGTACACGGAATCATCAACGTGCTCAGTTGTGCGCTCTGGGCAGGCGCCACGGTGCACGTGTGGCCCAAGCTCAATCTTGAAGCGCTCTGCGCCCGGGTTGCAGCCGACGCCTATAGCCTGTTCATGGCAGTGCCCACCATTTACGTGAAGCTGATTGATTATCTGCAGACGCTGGATGATCAGCAGTTGGATGTTATCTGCGAGGGCTTCGCCAACATGCGCTTGAATGTTTCTGGCTCTGCGGCCTGCCCGACCGAGGTATTTGAAGAGTGGCGTCAGCTGACTGGTCAGGCATTACTGGAACGTTACGGTATGACTGAGATCGGGATGGCGCTGTCTAATCCCTACCGCGGAGAGCGGCGCCCAGGATACGTGGGTCAGCCCCTGCCTGATGTGTTGGTTCAGCTTGTCGACGATGCTGGCGATGTCGTTACCGAGGAGGGCATACCCGGCGAGATCAGGATACAAAGCCCCACGGTATTTTTGGAGTACTGGGACAATCCCCAAGCGACCGCTGCCAGTTTTGAGGCAGGTTGGTTTTGTACCGGGGATATCGGCGTGGTCGAGGATGGTTATTTCCGAATCATGGGGCGTTCTTCGGTCGATATCATCAAATCGGGGGGCTACAAGCTCTCCGCTCTGGAGATAGAAAACAAACTGCTTGCCCACCCTGATATCGTCGAGGTAGCGGTGGTGGGTGTTGCGGATCGCACCTGGGGTGAGGCGGTTGCGGCGGTGGTATCTCTCGCGGCCGGGGCTGAAATGACAGTTGATTCGCTCAAGGCCTGGTGTGAGGGTAAGTTATCGGGCTACAAGATCCCGAAAAAGCTGGTGGTCACTGAATCGCTGCCCCGCAATGCGATGGGGAAGGTCACGAAACCGGCGCTGAAACCCCTGTTTGAGTAACGGCCAATTCCGCCGAATGGTCAGGCGCGAGTGTCAGGGAACCTCGGGGCCTCTAGTCGCGACAACCCATAGTAGGTCAGCGTCGATAACAGCAAAGCTGGGAAGACCTCGTGCAGGTTCTGCCGCAGGTCTGCCCCGATCCAAATGATCAGCGTCGAGATGCCAACTGCCATGGACCAGAGCACGGCGCGAGCGGAGCCCCGCTGCCAATAGAGGCCGAATACGACGGCCGGGAAGAAGCAAACCGCGTAAAGGCTGCCTGAGAAGATCGTGATTTCGACGATGTCGCCGGGTGGGTTGAGCGCCAGTGCGGCCGCAACGAGCGAAAAGCCGACGACGGCGGCGCGGGTCCACAGTAACTCTCGAGATGAGGTGCTGAAGGGCGCCACCACATTTCGATACAGCGTGGATGCCGCCACCAGTAACACGCTATCCATTGATGACATGGCGGCGGCCAGAATCGCGATAATCAGAAAATCGCTCGCCCACAGCGGGAACACGGATGGATCACTCACCAGAGAGGGCACAATCAGGTCAGTGTCAGTCACTTCTGGCAGGATCAGGTGGGTATAGATCCCGACCGGAAAAAGGCAACTCAGTACGATGGCGAGACCAAGTGTTGCGATCCACTTGCCGCGCCGTACCGCCGCCTCGTCCTTGAGCGCATAGAATCGCGACAGTTGACGCGGATCCGAGAGCAGCTTAAGCGAGCCGGACAGCGACACCCCCAGCAACACGGCGAAGGGGATGCCGCCGTTGAGCTCAAAGAGAAATTGTTTTTCGGGGATGGCCCGCAAGGCGCTAATCGATGTGACGCCACCGGCCGCTTGGGTGACGAAGTAAAAAATCACCACACTGCCGAGGAGCATCAGTACCCCCTGCAGGACATCGGTCCTCACTACCGACACGAAGCCCCCCACCGAGGTATAGAGCACGACGATCACAAGCGTTACGCCGACTCCCGCCTCATAGGGAATGCTCAGAAACATTTGAAAGAGATGGCCCGCACCCTTAAAGATGGCAAGCAAATAGAGCAGGCTTGCAAACACGATGACAATCCCTGAGGCCTGCAGTAGCGGATGCCGGGTGGTTGTCGCCGAATCAGTGATGTAGCGACTACCCAGAAAATCCGGGAGAGTCAGCGCATCCCACTGCGACGCAAATCGGCGCAGCGGTGGTCCGATCCAGCGCCACGAAATCCAGCTGAACAGCACGAGCAGGATCGCCAGCGTGAACCAGGCGAATCCGTAGTCGTAGGCTTTCCCCGCGTGACCAATATAAGTGTTGGTCGACGCGAAGGTTGCGAAGAAGGAGATACCCACCACGGCGCCACTCATTTCGCGGTTGCCGACGTAATAGCCCGCGATGCCGCGGCTCGCTTGGCTGCCGAGGTAGGCGTTGTACAACAGCGCGCCGGTGTAGCCGGCCAGCAAGACAAGCGCTAGCCAGTGCTGTGCCATCCAATGCATGGGTGTTTCGCTATTGGCATTTTAATGGTGAAGTCGTGCAGTATCTCAAAGTCTCGCCGGATTGCGAGCTAGTGACGAGGCACTCGGCTTTTTTTAAGCTATAAATTAAAGCGGCAGGTGCGGTGGGCTTGACGGGTGGCTTCACCGGGAGCGAGCTACAGTACGAAGCGAGTCATCGCTGACATGTGCAATGAGATGAAGCACCTGTGCTCTTCACTCTGAGGCGATGCACGGTATGAACGGGGACCCATTGAGTGGCAAAGAAGATAACTAAATCGACGCGTAAACCGACAAGAAAGCCAGGCATTGAACGCTATAACCGGATCATCGAGGCAGCTGAGGGACTGATTCTTGAGGCTAACTCCCTGCAGGGCATCACACTTGATGCGGTCGCCCGGCGAGCTGGAGTCCCGCGCGTATCGCTGTACTATTTTTTCGACTCCATCGAGTCGCTTCTGGATGCGCTATACCAGCGTGGTGCGCAAAAGATGATCGCCTCTTTGCCGCAGGCACCCCGGGCGGCGGACTGGCGCGAGATGATGCTGCTTTATGTTGACGGTGTAAGAGACTTTTACCTCAGCAACAGAGTCGAAATGATCCTCGCCCTGTTGCCCGTTTCATTGCTCTCCGTTAATCAGGTCAGTCGGGATTTCGGGCAGTCATTATTCGAGCTGCTTCATGCTCAAGGTTTGGTGCCGAAAACCCAGAAGGTTTTGAGGGCCTGTGAAATGACCTCCGAGCTTGCTGATTTAGTCTGGCGGAAATCGTTGATAGAAAAAGGCACTTTGACGCCTGCTTACACCAGAGAGGTAAAGCGAGTGGTGATTGCTTATCTCGAGTCTGTTCTCGCGGACTGAGATGTCCTAAAGCATTCAGGCCGTCTCGCGTGGATTCACGGCATTTGCTTCTCTCGAAAAAGGAAAATACCGACAAAGCTGGTCACAAAGAGGCCCCAGAGTAGGATGACGTCCTCAATGTTGGCGCCGCGGGCGTAGCCGCCATAGATGGCAAAGGGGGAAAACACGCAGATGAGAATGCAAAGCTTTTGGATTCGGTTCATGGTTGCCCCTTAGAGTCGTGTTGTGCCCGTTGCCTCAGTGCCCCGGCGTCTGAGGATTATCGGTGCGCTAATCTTTCCCTGCCCGAGCTAATGTACCTCACGCTACCCAGCCGCAAAGAAAAAAACGCCCGTCTCGGCACATCTGTCGCTTTTTGCGCTCTTGGGTAATGAAATCAGGAGAGGTTAGAGACTAAGCTGGGGTTATCGCTAATAAGAATACGGGGTAGTCAGAGGTGGCGAAGACACTATCGAGGCGCTTTGTCCTAAAATCGTTGGCGGCGGGCGTTGC
>WTHO01000217.1 GCA_011523115.1 Halieaceae bacterium
CCTGCGATATCTAACTCTTCGGACCGTTCGAGGCGGCGGAGTGCCTCCCGTTCTTTCTGCAGCGCCTCTGCCGACTGATTGGCCTTGAGTGATACCTGCACTGCGGTCAGGTCGCCCTGCTCGCTTACCAGAAGATTGCGATAAATGGGGCTGGAGGTTAACTCTGTTAATGCCATAGCGCGATCAACGCTGGGGTCGCGCAGGGTCGGCATACTGTCTGCGCGGGCGAGATCGGTCAGCGACAGGGGCGGGCTCTCGAGCAACGGCACATCGAGTAACGTGGTGACACTGGCGACGCCCTCAATCCTTGCCAGTTCATCGGCCATCGCTGCCAGTGGCTCCAACGAATCGGGTGACAACAAGGGCACCCCCGGCTCCCAGGTCAGTATCAGGAATTCTTCCCCGGCATATTTCTCTGCGGACTGCCGAAAGTAGGCCAGATCGGGATCGCCTTGCAGAAGCAGGGAGTCTGATGAAGCGTCCAGCTTGAGTTTCGGGAATTGCGACAACGCCGCCATCAGAATCAGCAGATAAACGAGGAGCACCCAGCCCGGCTTAACGAGCATCCAACCGTAAAATCTCTCGACCATACTCACCGCTCTGCTAATGCCGTCAGCAATCGCTGATGCAAGCCATCAAAACCACCGTTACTCATCACTACGATACTGTCGCCGGTTACCGCCGCCGCCACTGCCCGTTCAATCATCGCCTCGACGCTGTCGAACGCTTCCTGACCTGATGCGCCCGCCACAGTATGGCTCAAATCCCAGTCGAGACCAGGTGGATCAAGCCACAGCGCGAGATCCGCATCGGCTGCGCAGGCAACCAGATGCGCCTTGTGCTCACCCAAGCGCATGGTGTTGGAGCGCGGCTCGATCATCGCTATCAGCTTGCCGGAAGTCGACGCGGCGCGCAGGGCATGGAGAGTACTCTGGATGGCGGTGGGATGATGCGCGAAATCGTCATAAACCGCGATACCGGCTGGTCGCCCAAGGCACTCCAATCTGCGCTTTACCCCAGTAAACGTCTGCAGGGCCGCGATAGCCTGCTCCATACTGACACCGACATGCGCTGCCGCTGCCATCGCGGCGGTGGCATTCGCCGCGTTGTGTTCTCCAATCATTGACCAATGCAGCCTGCCACAGGTGCCATCAGGTGCCGTCAGCTCAAGTATGTCCGCCTGCGCAGAGACCGCTCGCCAGGACCAAGCTGACTCAACTTGGGCAGCAGCGGATTCAGCCTGTACAGATCGAACCGGCGTCCAGACGCCTCGTTCCAGAACACGATCGATGGCATCTCCAGCCCCGCGGACAATCTGTCCGTTGCTCGGGACACACCGGATCAGATGATGAAACTGGGTCTCGATCGCCGCAAGGTTGGGGAAAATATCAGCGTGATCATATTCCAAATTGTTGATGACCAGCGTGTTGGGGCGGTAGTGCACAAACTTCGACCGCTTGTCGAAAAAAGCGGAGTCATATTCATCTGCCTCAACGACAAAGTATCGCCCCTGTCCAAGACGGGCAGAGACACCGAAATTGGATGGCACGCCCCCTATGAGAAATCCGGGCTCAAGACCGGCGTGATCAAGAATCCAGGCAAGCATACTGGCAGTGCTGGTCTTGCCATGGGTACCGGAGACGGCGAGAACCCATCGCCCATTCAGGATCTCTCGCCCCAGCCATTCGGGGCCCGATGTATAGGGAAGCCCCTCATCCAGCATCGCCTCTACAACAGGCTGACCGCGGGACAGAGCATTACCAACTAATACACGATCAGGTGCGGGTGAGAGCTGATCGGCGCCATATCCATCGGTTAACGCAATGCCGGACTCTGATAATTGAGTGCTCATGGGGGGGTAAACGTTTCGGTCAGACCCAGTGACTGAGAAGCCGGACTCCCTGGCAAGCAAGGCCACACCTCCCATGAAGGTGCCGCAAATTCCCAAAATATGAATGTGTTCTGACAAGAAAACTCCCTGCGCCGGTGGCAGATTATCACGAGGGTTTGCCATTGTGCGCCGCGAGGTCTACGGTACGCGTTCTCCTCCAGCCCACCGCCTCCCAGCCCATGAAAAAACGCAACCTTTTTTACGCCCAGTCAGGCGGTGTCACACCCGTCATCAATGCCTCGGCCGCCGGTGTGATTCAGACAGCCCGTCGACACCGCGATCAGATAGGCAAAGTGCTGGCAGGACAAAATGGCATTTTAGGCGCGCTGCAGGAGACGCTCATCGACACTTCGCGAGAGAGCTCCCGTGCAATAGAAGGACTGATCAGCACCCCGGGAGGCGCGTTCGGCTCGTGCCGATACAAACTCAGAAACATCGATGACAACCGCGCAGAGTATGAGCGCCTCATCCGTGTATTCCGTGCCCACAATATCGGTTATTTCCTCTATAACGGCGGCGGCGATTCGGCGGATACGTGTCTCAAAGTCTCTCAACTCAGTAAACAACTGGACTACCCCATTCAGGCCATCCATGTCCCAAAAACCATCGACAATGACCTGCCACTGACAGATAACTGTCCGGGCTTCGGCTCCGTAGCGAAATATGTCGCCATATCAACCCGCGAGGCGGCGCTGGATATTGAGTCGATGTGCGCCACGTCTACTAAGGTGTTCATTCTTGAAGTCATGGGCAGGCATGCCGGTTGGATTGCCGGCGCGAGCGCTCTGGCGGCTCAGCAGCGGGGTGATGCGCCCCATATTATTTTGTTTCCCGAGATCGCCTTCGATGAAGAACGGTTTTTGGCCAAGGTAGACGAGAGCGTGAATCGGCATGGCTATTGCGTGGTGGTCGCCTCTGAGGGAACGAGTACCGCAGACGGTCGCCTGCTGGCAGATCAAGGCGACAGGGACGCCTTCGGTCACGCGCAGCTCGGTGGGCTGGCGCCATTGCTGGCAGGCATCGTGAAGCAGCGACTCGGTTATAAGTACCACTGGGCGGTGGCAGATTACTTGCAACGCGCGGCAAGGCACATCGCCAGCCAGACGGACGTCGACCAAGCGTACGCCCTTGGACAGGCGGCGGTGGAGTTAGCGCTGGCTGGTGACAATGCTGTCATGCCGTCGATCGAGCGCCGATCGGATAGACCCTATCGGTGGCGTATCGGTAAAGCGCCGCTGCACCGTGTGGCCAATCGTGAAAAAAAGATGCCCCGCCGATTCATCTCAAAGGACGGTTTTGGCATTACGCCCGCTGGCAGGGCCTATTTCGAGCCTCTCATCGCCGGTGAGGCCTACCCCGATTATAAAAACGGCATGCCCGTCTACACTCGATTGAAGAACGTCCTCGTCCCGAAACGGTGCGAGCCCTGGACGCAATAGCACTGCTGGAAAAGAGGATCTAGCACACCGTATAGCGCCTACCAGGCGCTACTCATCGGCAGAGAATTGCGACAATGTTTCCGTTACTGACGACGCCAGAACGTCAACCATAGCAAGCGGTTCATGCGCTACGCCTAATGCATCCGGCTCCCCACGCCACAGCGACAGCAAGGTGTCAGGCGACAGCAGGCGTCGATAGCGAGACGCAACGGGGCGATAACTGATATGCCAGGCCTCTGGCGCGACACCTCCGCTGTCAATCGCATAGGGTTTATAAAATCCTTCAGCGTCATCGGCTTCGATGAGCTCATCCATCCACTGAGTCATCGCAGAGAAGACACCATCAGCGACGTACTCGGCGGGCGACAGTCTGAGTGCGTAGCCGGGCTCGACGGCTGCAGCATCCCAGATATCCAAATCGGTACCCCAGTGATGTCGGGAAGTACCCGGCAGCGCGGAATATCGCAAAATGGCGCCAAGCCAGGCCTTGTCCGACATTGAGGTTCTGACAATAGGGCGACCCGCTTCATCCTCTACCGGGCGATTCCCAGACCACTTCTCGTTCACGATCTGCGCCTGACGGTCATAGTCGCGAAACGCCGATGCGGGACGCAAATCAAAGCCCTCAGACGCCGCCCGTCGCGACAAAGCAGTGAATGCGCGGCTGGCGTCGGGGTCGGCGAGCAGGCCGGGCGATATCGACACCAGATGATCCGTAAACAGTCCCAATGCGATGAGCGTCTCGTTCATGTTGTCAGCGCCTCCAGCCGCTCTGCGTGCCGAGGATAAATACCGCGCGAGGTGATGTCATTGAAGAGCGCGTAAACCTCGAGGCCCTTGCGCATCGCGTGCCCCAGGGCCTCGGCAAATACGACATCGACGTGCCCGGCAACTTGCACTGAGGAAATCCCAGCGTGCAACACACAAAATATGAGCGCCGCACGGCGACACTGCGCCATTTCGTCACACAGCTCGGCAATATGCCGGGTGGCGCGCTGACTGACCGCATCGGGAAACGCCCCTCTCCCACCGCCCAAATGCAGGGTGACCGCCTTCACCTCGATGAAAATATCCGGGGAAGCCGGTATCAAAAAATCAGCCCGCGACCGATGCCCAAGGAGCGCCTCCCGTTGCAGATTAGCCTGCGGCGCCATCAGTTCAGGGAACAACCCCCCCAGCAGACCCTCCTCCACGACGCGATTGGCGCGCGCTGAGTGGATACAGGCTAGACCTACTTCGGTCTCTATGAGCTCCCAGGTCCAAGGTAATTTCCTTTTCGGACTGTCGTGCGAGGATAACCAGATCCGCGCGCCGCTTGTCTGACATCCTGTCATCGCCCCGGTGTTGGGACAATGCGCGCACACCACATCCTCCCGTCCCGGCAACTCGACATCTGCCAGAAACCGTTTGTAACGACGTACGAGCCGCGCGGGCGTCAAAGCAGGAAAATCCATAGGTCTATTAATATCAGTGTTTTTGCCCGCATTTGAAAGGCTCCCAGCGCTTCCGTGGCCCGCCATGCAAATCAGCGGTAGCACGGACGGGAGAAGTCTGATAGCTTCCCGTGCCCAATCGGTCCGAGCAAGCGGTAACCGGACGCATTACGAGGAAGCTCATCATCATGGCCAGTCGAAAAACAGCAGCCAAAAAAGCGCCCGCCAAGAAAAAAGCCGCCGCTAAAAAAGCACCTGCCAAGAAAAAAGCCGTCGCCAAAAAAGCACCCGCCAAGAAAAAGGCCGTCGCTAAAAAAGCACCCGCCAAGAAAAAAGCAGTCGCCAAAAAAGCGCCCGCCAAGAAAAAAGCAGTCGCCAAAAAAGCGCCCGCCAAGAAAAAAGCAGTAGCCAAAAAAGCACCCGCCAAGAAAAAGGCAGTAGCTAAAAAAGTAGCCAAGAAGAAAAGCCCGGCAAAACTGGCGCGGGCCGTAGGCGAGCTACAGAAATTCGACGACTTCAAGCCCTACAAGCCCGGCCGCGGCGAGAGCTACATGAACGACGAGCAGATCGAGCACTTCCGAGGGATTCTGCTCA
>WTHO01000009.1 GCA_011523115.1 Halieaceae bacterium
AACCAACAGTGCCGTGCCGGTGTAGGCCAGAATGATCAGGACTTTGTGGATATTTGCCGCCACCAGATCCATTCCCAACACCCGGTTGAGAATCGGCAGCAGGATGAAACCCATGCCGATCTGAATAAATCCACCCCAAAACCCGGCGGCGATCATCATCAGGTGCCCCCAAAGTCGGCGGCTACCGGAGATCGGCGCGGCCGCGCGGGCCTCGGGCTGACCCTTGCCGGTCAGCATCAAAAGCAATACGCCCCCCATAATGAACGCCAGAACGAGATTGAAGGTCTGAGCAGGCAATTTCACCCCCACGAGTGCGCCGGCGATAGCGCCAGGGATCGCACACAGCGACAGCGACAGGACCATGCCTGATTGGGGCAAACCATGCCGAATGTAGGTGAGCGATGCGGCGATGTTCTGGGCCAGGATGGGTATTCGATTGGTGCCGTTAGCCACTGGGCCCGGCACGCCCAGCATGATCATTACCGGCACAGTGATCACGGAGCCGCCACCGGCCATAACATTGATGAAACCCCCCGCCAGCCCGGCGAGTACCAGCACAGTGATCTCCCAAACAGCCAGATCCAAAGTCAGGCTCGCGGCGTGCGCAGGGTGACAAATTCCTCCGCCGCCGTGGGATGGATCCCGACTGTGCGATCAAAATCTGCTTTGGTTGCACCCATCTTCAATGCAATGCCGAGCCCCTGACAAATTTCACCCGCATCGGCACCCACCATATGCGCGCCCAGTACCCGGTCGGATTCCTGATCGACGACCAGCTTCATCAGGGTTCGTTCATCACAGCCACTGACGGTGTGTTTCAGGGGTCGAAAGTCGCTTTCAAATATCGTGACGGAGTGCCCCGCAGCGATGGCCTCTTCCTCTGTCAGGCCCACCGTGCCGATCGGTGGTTGGCTGAATACAGCCGTGGGTATGCAGTCGTATTCCATCTTGGTGGGCTGTCCGGCGAACTGCGTCTGGGCAAAGGCCATCGCCTCGCCGATCGCCACTGGCGTAAGCTCCCAGCCGCCAGTCATGTCCCCCAGAGCATAGATACTGGGCTCGTCAGTCTGGAAGTTGTCGTCAACTGACAAATAGCCCTGTTCAGTCAGCGCGACTGCAGTGTGCTCAAGTCCGAGATGGGCAATGTTGGGTCGGCGGCCCGTCGCGAACAGCACTGCATCGAAGTCCGCCTCCCCGTCGGAGAGCTGGGCCGTTATCGTGCCCGATGCGCCCGCCGAGAGCGCTGACACGTGATGATCAAAGCGCAGGTCCACGCCAGACTTGCGCATTTCCTCTGCGAGGAACCGACGGATATCGTGGTCAAAGCCGCGAAGAAATAATTCGCCCCGGTAACTCTGGAGTACCTCGGCGCCCAAGCCTGAAAAAATACTTGCGAACTCTGTTGCGATGTAGCCACCGCCGACGATCAGGAGGCGCTGGGGAAATTGCGCGAGATCAAAGATTTCGTTCGAGGTCAGTGCCAGCTCGTTACCGGGTATGTCCGGGAGCGCAGGCCATGTGCCGGTGGCGAGTAAGATCTTCTCGGCGTGATAGGTGTGGCCGTTGACGAGCACAGACTGCGGCCCGGTCAGCGTGCCATGACCCGTAATGATATCCACGCCGGGCGCGTTTAATAAACGCTCGTAGATAGCGTTCAGTCGCGCGATCTCCTTGGATTTGTTGTCTCGCAACGTGTCCCAGTCAAACGAGATGCCCTCTGACCGCCAGCCAAAGCCCTTGGCTTCACGCCATGCGGAGGCAAATTCACTGGCATAAACGTAGAGTTTTTTCGGTATGCAGCCGACGTTGACGCAGGTGCCGCCCAGTGCGGCTTCCTCGACCACGGCGACGCGGGCACCAAATTCAGCGCTTTTTCGCGCAGCCCGAACACCGCCAGAGCCTGCGCCGATGACCAAAAGGTCGTAATCGAAACGTTGTGTCATGAATTCACCAAGAAATCACATTTCTCTGTCGCGTTGCGCAATTTCAATGCTGAGAGGCTTCGCTTAGAGTCCTGCTTTGCAGACCAAAGCGATGAGCGTGGCACCCGACAATGCTGAAATATCGATATTCACGGAGAATACACCGAATACTGGCCGTTGGGCTCTTCATGGGTCTCTCCGGCGGCTGGGCTTTCGCTGATTCCGATCTTCCCGAGGCCAGCGAAGATGCGCCAACGGCGAGGATCGAGCTGACCGATGGCTCGGTCATCTACGGCGATATTGCAGACATCCACGATGGTGGCGTGCTGGTGTCAACGGCCTTGATGGGTGATGTAAAGATCGCGCTGACATCCATTGCGCAGCTCGACTCAGATCAGGCAATCGAGTTATTGACGACTAAACAGGACACCCTTGCACTGTCTGCACTCAAAGTCGTGGACGGTGAGATCGTACTGGACGACGACGAAAAGCTGGCGGTTGATCAACTCGATGTGGCCAACCCTGAAGCCTGGGAGGTCGGAAAAGGCTATCGGATCACCGGGCGTGTCACCAGCGCGGTTGAATTTAGTCGCGGTAATACGGATACCGATCAGGTCAATCTGGATCTGGAGACAAAGCTCGAAAGTCGCCGCGATCGCATCACAGTTCGCGCAGACTACGAGGAAACCAGTACGATTTTACGAGGGAAAGGACCTGACGGAGGGAATCTGAGTGAGCCCACTGCTGATAATTGGCACATTATCAGCAAATATGACTACTTCCTGTCTGACCCCAGAAATTACCTTGGCGTGAACCTGGGAGCCAATTCTGATCGGTTTGCCGACGTAGAACGTCGTTTTTATGTTGGCCCCTATTTTGGGCGTAAGATATTGACTCGTGAAACACTCAAGCTCGACGCAGAACTGGGTATCTCCTACGTCGATACCGATTTCATACTCTCCGACGATGACTCCTACACCGGCGTTAACCTGAACCTGACCGGAGAAACCTTTTTCTTCGACGGCAAACTCAGGTTGTATTTTCGTCAGGTCAATCTGGTGAACCTGTCGTCCTTTGAGCAGTCGATTTACCGAACCACGATCGGTTTGCGCTTCCCGCTGCTGTTTGGTCTGGAGGCCGCCGCGGAGGCCTCCGCCGACTATGACGGCGGCGCGGCTGAGGGCAAGGAAAAGCTCGACGAAGCGCTAAAATTCAGGATTGGATATACCTGGTAGAACCCATTGTATGAGTGGCGCCCCGCGCAGTGATGTGACCTTTCTCCCGCTGGGGGGTTGTGGCGAAATCGGGATGAACTGCAATCTGTTTGGCCACGACGGCCAGTGGATTGCGGTTGACTGCGGTATCACCCTTGAGCAGGCGCCCGGCGCCCTGAGGCCGTCAGTGCAAATGCCTGACCTCAGTTTTATCAGTGCGCGCCGCGAGCAGCTCCGAGCATTGATCATTACCCATGCACACGAAGATCACCTGGGCGCCTTGCCCTACCTCTGGGAACAACTGCGCTGCCCGGTCTATGCGACGCCCTTTGCCGCCGCGGTGCTGCGCCACAAGACACGGAACCGCCGCGGGACCTTGCCTAGCTCACTGATTGAAGTCGAGCCCGGCGAGAGGACCGCACTGGGCCCCTTTGACGTAGAGTGGTTGCCGATCACCCATTCCACCCCGGAAACCTGCGCGCTCAGTATCACTGTAGGTGATTCGCGGATATTCCATACCGCTGACTGGAAAATCGACAATGACCCCGTGGTGGGGCCAGCGTGGTGCTCCCGCCGCTTTAGAGAGTTAGGAGAGGCAGGCATCGACGCCGTTATCTGTGACTCCACCAATGCGCTACGTGGGGGCTACTCACCGACCGAGGGGCAGGTCGCTGCGGGGTTGGCCAAGGTGATTCAGTCCTGCGAGGGGCGCGTGGTCGTGGGTTGCTTTTCGAGTAACGTGGCGCGCATGCAAACGCTGGCAACCATCGCTGCCAAGACGGGGCGCTATCTTGGTGTGTTGGGGCGCTCGGCTGCGGGGATGGCGCGGTGTGCCCAGCAGGTGGGACTGTTATCCAGGGACTTTCAGCCGATACATGCCGAGCATCTGGGCTACCTGCCACCGACGGAGGTGTTGGCGGTGGCGACGGGCAGTCAGGGAGAGTGGGGTGCTGCGCTACATCGATTGCTGACGCAGACCCACCCTGACCTGTCTCTCGACGCCGGTGACACGGTCATTCTGTCTTCAAAAACGATTCCGGGTAACGAGGCGTCGGTGGCTCGCTTGGTTGATGGGTTACGCGCCAGAGATATCAGGGTGATCGCCGCCGACGACAGTGACGAGCCATTGCATGCCTCGGGGCACCCCTGTCAGGGAGAGCTCGCCGATCTCTATCGCTTGTTGAAGCCGGCTTTGGCGATACCGGTGCATGGCGAGCAAGCCCACATGGCGGCCAACGCCAAGATCGCCCGCGACGCGGGGGTGAGCTCGACGCTCACTGGCAGGAATGGTGATCTGTTCTACCTGAGTCCCACACCCGGCGTGCGGCGCCGCTTTGCCAATGTGGGGCGACTGGCGTGGTGTGAAGAATCAGAGCGGCTTATTGGCGTGACGCAGGCGCCATCAACTGTCGATGCCTGATGCCCTGCGAGCGGCGGCGCGCTCAGCGTCGGCGGTGTTGATCCACCGGTAGGTCAAATAGTATTTGAAGATGTTGCCAACGTATTGGACGGTCTCGCGACCAACCTGCTCGGCCACAATCACCTCCACGTTGTCGAACCACAGGTTCGGATCATAGCCGCGCTCTTCAGCTACGCGCCGCAGGCGCCGGATACGCCCGGGGCCTGCGTTATAGGACGCCAACGCCAGCAGTGAACCATTGAGCTCGTCGAGCTCCGGACCGCTGAAATATCGCGCCTTCAAAAACGCCATGTATTTGGCACCTGCCTCAATGTTGGGCTCGAGCTCGTCGATGTTGGGAATGCCGACATTCTTGTCTTCGGCAGTGCTGGGCAGCAGCTGCATCACACCGATGGCACCCACGTGGCTGCGCACACTTTGATCCAACCGCGATTCCTGGAAGCCCTGCGCGGCCAGCAGCGTGGGGTCCATACCGTAGTCGGTGCCGTACTTGCGAAACAGCGAGGAGAGCGCGCGATAGCGGGTCAGTTCCTCGGCGCCAGCAGCGTTCTCCGCCCAGTCAAAATCGCGGATGTAACGATTGCGAATAATATTGCCAAACAACGTCCCCTCGCGGTTGTCCTTCACAAACGTGTTAAGAAAGGCCTTGAGCTGCGGGCTGTCAGGGCGAATGGCCCAGGCAAGTCGCCCGCCCTCGCGCAATATCAGGTCTTCGCGGACCGTGATGCGAGTGAAGACCTCCTGCCACATTTGTGGCTTGTAGCTGTCAACGACTGCCCAGGGTAGCAGGCCGGCAT
>WTHO01000036.1 GCA_011523115.1 Halieaceae bacterium
GTGCCCCCCGCTGCGCGCGCCTCGCCGGGTTGTGATTCGGACTTCGCCATTGTTTCAGCGTGCCAGCAGTTTGTTTGTGGTTCGCATGTCCCGAGTATGCGGAGCGGGGGCCTTGTCGACAAGGGAGTTGCTTCATGGCCCGGCACCGGGGTGCGCCCTGCATTGACTCAGCACTGAATAAGACCTCTGTCGGCGGCGGAGTTGATCCCGCATCGGATGTAGCACACGATGCAGCGATCATCTTGAACACTTTGAGGTCGACAGCTATGGACCAAGCCGTACAAACCTTGCTCGATAAACAGGCGATTTACGAGCTCTCGTGTCGCTACATGCGTGGTCTGGATCGACTCGATGCCGCGTTGTTGCAGTCTGTCTTTTGGGATAACGCCTACTGCGAATACGGCTTTATCAACGGCGATGCCGCCAGCTTCATTGAGTTTGCGGTCGGCGCACTCAAGGATCACGCCTCGAACCAACACATGATCGGCAACACGCTGATTGATGTGGAGGGCGACGAGGCCTTCGGTGAGGTCTATTTTCACGCCTATCACAAGGTGGAATCCGAGGCCGGATTTGATGATCTCATTGTCGCGGGTCGCTATCTGGACCGGTATGAGCGCCGCGATGGCGTTTGGAAAATGGCGTACCGCTCGGAGCGCGTCGACTGGAGTCGAACCACGCCGACACAAGACCCGTACTATCAAATGATGCCCGATTCCCTGTTCGGTAGCCGGTTGGATGACGCGGTGTATGACCGCACGTCGCGTTATAAGACCGCTTCATAGTCAAGTTCGGCGGATGACGCTGCAGAGCTGGGGTAGAGTAGGGCGAAGGTAGACTGTCGACTGAGCCAATCCGGGGCGTTCCCAGATGAGTAAGCCGTGGCGCCGTTACAACACGGGGCGTTTTTTTGATGAATTGATGACCGAACGCGACAGCCCGCGGGTTGTGGCGCGGCGTGCGGTGAATTTCTTCAAAAGCCTGTCGGTTGATGAGATGCAGGCGCGGCGCGCGGCGGCGGAGCTCGCCATCAAGGAGATGGGCATTTCCTTTACGGTCTATACCGAAGGGGAAAACATCGATCGGGCCTGGCCCTTTGACATGATTCCCCGGGTCATCTCTGCTCGAGAATGGTCTGGTGTCAGTCAGGGCTTGGCGCAGCGGACCCGGGCTCTCAACTGTTTTATTGACGATGTCTACAACCGGCAGCGTATTTTGGCTGACGGCGTCGTACCCGCCGATGTCGTCCTCGGCTCAGATAACTACAAGGCGCAGTGCGAGGGCGTGAGCCCCCGGTTCGGGGCCTGGGCGCATATCTGCGGCAGCGATTTGGTGCGTGACCACCGCGGCCGTTTCTTTGTATTGGAAGATAATCTGCGCGTGCCGTCGGGGGTCTCCTATA
This sequence comes from Halieaceae bacterium, assembly GCA_011523115.1. Classification (GTDB taxonomy): domain Bacteria; phylum Pseudomonadota; class Gammaproteobacteria; order Pseudomonadales; family Halieaceae; genus Luminiphilus. Next base: position 1,403 of record WTHO01000036.1, read on the forward strand.
TGGTGGAGAACCGCGAAATCACCAAGCGTGCGGTACCGGAGCTGTTCCGCAATTACAGCATTCTCCCTGTCGATGATTACCCGCTCAAACTCTACGAGATGCTGGCGGCACTGTCTCCGCGAGCTGCCAAGCGCCCCAATATTGTTGTGCTGACACCGGGTATCTATAACTCGGCGTACTTTGAGCACGCTTTCCTTGCCCAGGGGATGGGTGCCGAGCTGGTGGAAGGCACCGATCTGACGGTGGGTGATGATGATTGCGTCTACATGCGCACGGTTGACGGGCCGGTGCGGGTCGATGTCATCTACCGGCGCATTGACGAGGATTTCATGGACCCTGAGGCGTTCCGGGCCGACTCGGTTTTGGGTGTGCCTGGCCTGATGCGTGCGTGGCGCAGTGGCAAGGTGGCCATTGCCAACGCGCCGGGGTCAGGGGTGGCGGATGACAAGGTCATTTATGCCTTCGTGCCGGAGATGATCCGCTATTACCTGAACGAGAAGCCGCTGCTCGAGAACGTGCCGACCTATCTGTGCATGCGCGACCGCGATCGAGACTACGTGCTGAAAAACATTGCCAAGTTGGTGGTGAAGCCCGCTAATGAATCCGGTGGTTACGGGATCATGGTGGGGCCGCACAGTAGTCCTGCACAGCACCGTAAGTTTGCGAAGCTCATCGAGAAAGACCCCCGAAACTACATCGCCCAGCCCACGCTGTCTCTTTCTACTGCGCCAACCTACGTTGACGGCAAGGTCCAGCCCAGGCATCTCGATCTGCGGCCTTTTATTTTGCAGAGCAAAGACAGCTGGGTGACCCCTGGCGGCCTGACCCGCGTGGCGCTGAAGAAAGGCTCGCTGGTTGTGAACTCCTCCCAGGGCGGCGGCAGCAAAGACACCTGGATCGTTGAGGGCAAGGCATGAGCATGCTCTCCAGCGTTGCCGAGCGGCTTTACTGGATGGCGCGATACCTCGAGCGGGCGCAGGACACGGCGCGACTGGTACAGGCCTACAACCACCTGATTATGGATATACCCAAAGGGGCAGAGCCTCCCTGGGACATCATGATCGATATTCTCGACGCGCAGCCGTTGTTCCGTAAACGATTCAAAGTCGGTAGCGAGCAGAACGTGCTCAGGTTTTTGATTGCGGATGAGAAGGCGAGCTGTGGGATTCCTTTTGCGGTGCGGGCGGCCAGAGAAAACGTGCGCACTACCCGAGACGTGCTGCCGGAGGAAGCCTGGGAGCTGGTGAACGAACTCCACCTCTTTGTAGAGGCCCACGCCAGCAACGCATCGGGGCGACGCAACCGTCATGACTTCCTCTCCGAGGTCATTGCCCGGTGTCAGATGATCAACGGCCTGCTGGGTGCCTCCCTGCCGCGGGATCATGCCTACGGCTTCATCAAGTTGGGTCGACTCATCGAATGTGCCGACATGACGACACGCATAATGGATGTTGGCGCCGGTGACATTATGGAACGCGCCGGCCGCTTTGGCGCCATCGATCCGCTTCTCTGGGGGGCGTTGTTGCAGGCACTGTCGGCGGCGGCAGCCTATCGTCGAGAGGTGGGGCCCATCGTTGAGAAAGATGCGGCGCTTAATTTCATATTTTTGAGCGCCACCTTCCCGCGCTCGATCAAGTACTTTGTGCGCGAGACCCGAAAAGAGCTCATGCGGCTCAGCAACCATGATCTGGCCATTCGCGCCAACGAGCGCCTTCGTCGACGGCTGAGCCGGCTGGATGCCCAGCACCTCACCAGCGACGAGTTACATCACTACATTGATGACTTTCAGCTCCAACTGAGCAGCCTGGATGCGGCGATCCATGCGACCTGGTTCAGCTGGGAGGGTGCATGAGGCGCTTTCAATGCACCTGCGGTGAGCCCATTTTCTTCGATAATCATCAGTGTCTGAACTGCGGTGCACGCGTGGGCTTTGATCCCGACAGCATGACGATGGTGCCTCTCGAGAGTCGCTCGGATCTGACCTACTGCGCCAATCATGATCACGGCGTCTGTAACTGGTTGAGACCCGCAGCGTCCGCTGAGTCGTTATGCCGTGCCTGCCACTTCAATCGCACCATCCCCAACCTCGCGCTACCTCATAATACGGAGCGCTGGGCCGCACTGGAGCGGGCCAAGAAGCGGCTGTTGTACTCGCTGTATCGGCTGGAGCTGCCGATGACCGACGGTTGGCAAGACCCGGGGCGGGGTCTGTTGTTCGATTTTCTGGATGATGCCCGCACCCAACCCGAGACCTACCCCGATACGTTTATTACCTCAGGCTTTGCCGGCGGTGTGATCACCATCAACGTGTTGGAGGCGGATGACGTTGCCCGCACTACAGCCCAAGCCGAACTGCGCGAGCGCTACCGAACGCTACTGGGGCACTTTCGGCACGAATCGGGGCACTATTTTTGGTCGCTGCTGTTGGAGGACGAGAAGGCGACGGGGATGTTCGCCGATTTATTCGGCGATGCGAGCGCTGAGTATCGGCAGTCTCTTGAACACTATTACGATCAAGGGCCGCCGGCTGATTGGGAGCAGCGCTACATCAGCGCCTACGCCAGCTCCCACCCTCTGGAGGACTGGGCGGAGACCTGGAGTCATTATTTGCTGATGCACGATGCGCTGGAGACGGCCCAAGCGCATGGCCTGATCGATACGCCGCCCCTGGCCAGCGCATTTGTCGAGCGTATCTCCCAATGGCAGGCCGTCAGCGTGGGCTTGAATGAAATGAACCAGAGCGTGGGCCGCGAGGATGCCTATCCTTTTGTCATCAGTGTTCAGGTACGCAATAAACTGGCGTATGTGGACGCGATGATTAGCCGGCTTCGAACACTTCAGTAAGACTGGGGAGCTGCTGAAAAGCGGAGCGGATGTTTTCGTCCCAGGTCTGCCGGATGCGGGTCAGATAGGGGTGGTTCTCCTCGAGTTTGCAGTAATGCTGAAAGCCGTCGAGGCTGTCGTTGCGATAGAACAGGCACTCCAGAGGGGGGCCGACCGTCGCGTTAGAGCGCATGGTGGAGTCAATCGATAGCAGACCGCAGCGCATGGCAATCTCGGGTGATGTGTCGGGTTGGATGATGCGGTCAAGAATCGGCTTGCCGTATTTGGTCTCACCAATCTGAAGGTAGGGGTGTTGCTCCGAGGCGGTAATGTGATTGCCCTCGGGATAGATCAAATAGAGCTCACTGGGCTGACCCTTCACCTGCCCGCCCAAAATGAAGGAGGCGCTGGCGTTAAAACCCTCGGCATCGGGCCCGCCCGGCCGCCGGTGCTTCTCCTGCTCGGCAACATTGAGTTGCCCGATGTACTCGGCGATATCCGATACGTACTTGGCATCCGAGATGTTGAACTCGGCGTTTTCTTCTAAGTCTCGCTGGATCTGTGACACGACCGCCTGACTGGTCGCAAGATTGCCTGCGGTGAGCAGAATCAGCGAGCGGTCCCCCTGAACGGCGAAGCGGTGCATTTTGCTGTAGGTGCTCACCCGGTCGGCCCCGGCATTGGTGCGTGAATCCGAGCAAAAGACGAGTCCCTCGTCCAATTGAATGGCCAGACAGTAGGTCATGAAGCGCTCTTTATCACCACGGGAAGACTTGCAAACTCACCCGCAATGTAAGCCATTCAAAACGCGTCTGACAAGGCATTGTCAGCGCCCCGTCTGGGTTTTATCGCATTCTGTCGCGCCCACCCCGGGTCCAACCGATAAGGCAATATGCCCGCCCTCAATGGTCACTCCAGCCCCCGGGTTCTAGTGCCCCTCGATGTAGGGCTGCGCCAGCCAGGTGCCTTCATAGGTTTTGGGGCTGACTGTCGCGCCTAGCTGCACACAGGCGGCGGCGATAATGTCCCCGCCCCA
>WTHO01000059.1 GCA_011523115.1 Halieaceae bacterium
GTCAGTCGATGAGGCGCTTTGGTGGTATGTGACCTTCGAGCGGAGCTGCCAGGCCCAGTTGATGGCCGAAGCGGCAGGCACCCCGCAGCCCATTCCCCATGACATGGCGTTGCATACCGCGGGGCAGGTGGGCAGCACGCTGGCGGGCTGGTTCAGCGCTCAACCTCTCTTTGATGTCATCATGGCCGAGCAGCCGGATCTACTCGATTAAGGTTCTGACGCGGGTGATGCCCCTACAGTCAGCGGTTCGTCACTGAGCTGATCTTTGTTGAAGGCTTGCCACAGCGCGATGAGGACACTGACCTCGACCCCAAGCAACAGCCAGTGCAGCGAGACCACCTGTGCCGCTTCACTGGTGAGGTCGGCCAAACGTTCCAGACCGGTATAGAGCGCCCATGCCACTGCCATGCCCAGTAGATAGCCTGCCTGTTTGGCAACGTCCAGCCGCCGGAGCTGATCGACGGCGACCATCAATAAAGTCTCGCAGCGCACCAGATAATTCCCCAGAGAGAAGGTGATTTGGTAGCCGATATAGACGAAGAGCGCGAGAGGAACCTCGATCGGCAGGATCAGTACCGCAGCCACGCCACTCAGCGTGATCAGCTCAACGAGGAGTGACAGGCGAAAAAACCAGGCGGGAGCCAGAATGCGTCGGTACTGTGTGGCCACGATCAGCGTCCCGACGGCCAGTCCAAGTCCGCCCGCGGAAAACACGGCGGGCGAGAGCGGCGTATACAGCACAAAAACCGCCCCCACTGAGAGCCCGAGGAATAGGGAGTTCAGAAACTTGTAACGAATGAAAGCGGCTGGACGAATCGCAGGGTGCGACGCCATTGTCAGTAATCCACGCCTTGGCGTGCACGAATGCCGGCGCGATAGGCATGCTTGACCTCCTTGACCTCGGATATTGTGTCCATTACCTCACGCAGCGCCGGACCGCCGCCACGGCCGGTGACGACCACGCTCTGGCTCTCCGGCCGACTCGTAATAGCGGAAATCACCTCGTCCTCCGGCAGATAGTCAAAAGCCAACATGTAGGTCAACTCATCGAGTACGACGAGGTCGTAGCTGGCATCGCTCAGCATGTCTTTTGCCTGTTGCCATGTGCGCTGGGCCGCAGCGATGTCGCCATCGCGATCCTGTGTGTCCCAGGTAAAGCCCGTGCCCATTTGAAAAAGCGTTACCTCGGCCAAATGCTCTCGAACGAAAACTTCCTCGCCGGAAGGCTGAGCCCCTTTGATGAACTGAACAATCCCGACTTTCTGGTTATAACCACGTGCCCGTATGACCATCCCAAAGGCCGAGCTGGTTTTTCCTTTGCCATCGCCTGTGAGTAGCACGCTCACGCCACGTTCTGTGTCCGCTTTGGCAATTCCCTCGTCGACGGCCGCTTTCTGTTTGGCCATGGCTTTGTTGTGTTTTGTGGTGCGATCCATAGTCAGATCCTACAGGCTGATGCGCGCGCCTAAAAAGGCCGTGGTGCCGGGCACACGATAGCCGGGCAATTGCTGATCGGTGTTATCTGTCAGGTTCAGTACACGTGCCTCCAGAGACAATGTCGGTGTCACTGACCAGCGTGCGGTGAGATCCAGCATAAAGGTGTTATCAATCTTGGTCAGGAACGGATCCGTGGCCTCGCCGGTGTGTCTCGCAGTGAGGTTTGCCGACCAGTCGTCTCGCTGCCACATGAGGCTTAGACGGGCTGTTTGCTCGGGTCGATACGGCCGGTCCGCCCCCGTCTGCTGGGTGGCATCCATCCAGGTGAGATTGCCCTCGATGAGCCAGGCCGCCGACAGAGGCAGGCTCCCAATCACTTCAACGCCTTCAGCTTCGCTCCTGCCCGTGCTCTGCAGATACCCGCTGTAGCTTGCCAGGTCAAAAATGATCTCGTTCTCGATTTGCTGATCAAACCAAATGATCTCCAGTTCCAGGGCACCGAGCTGACCGATCAGCCCCAGCTCCCAGCCTTTTGATCGCTCCTCGAGGAGCGTCGTACCGCTGGCCGGGGGGTAGGAGAAGGGCCCGTTGTTGTAGGCGATTTCATAGAGGCTGGGGGCGCGGAATCCCGTGCCGGTGGCTGCGCGGATCGCCCAATCCTCGGCAAAGCCGGTCAAGCCAAGACGGCCACTGATACGCCAACTGTCATGCTCGCCAAAATCATCGTTGTCATCCCGGCGCCAGCCAACAGTCACAACGCCCGCACCGAATTTTTGCTGCGCCTCAAGATAGAGCCCGGTGTTGTCGCGAGACCAATCGGTGCTGCTATCAGACAAAGATTGCTCTTCCTGATCGATGCCGTAGGTCAGGCGCGTCGACTCTGTAGGCCGCCACGTGCCGATGAGCGAGAACGTGTCGGTTTCACCCCGGGTGTCGTAGGAGCGTTGCCCCGCGGAAAAGAAGGCGCGCTCTGTGTCACTGGATGCAACGCTTAGAGACACATTGTGATCCCCAAAACTGAGCTGGGTGCCGAGTCGCCAGGCTTGCTGTTGGTATTCGTCCTCACAATCGTGGATCAGGGCGAAGGTGACGGTGTCGTAGCAACCATCGTATTCATTGTCACCGGATAGTTCGGTGGCGGCTATCTCCAGAGAGACCGCTTCGCTAAGCTGATAGGACATGGCGCCGTGGGCGGTGGTATTTTCATAGCCGTCCCGGTCGGCGACGACGGCGTCAATATCCCGCGCGTTAATACCGTCGGTTTTCAACTGCCCGAGCGAGAGGGACGCTCGCAGCGTGTCAGTCGCGATGACGCCGCTCAGCGCACCCTGGTAAAAATCATCGCCGCCGGCCTCCAGAAAACCCTCGAGACCGGTTTTAGATCGCGTGTCCGTGGTGGACATCAGAATGACCCCGCCGGCATCCGCGCCCCACATCAAGCCCTGTGGCCCGCGCAGTATTTCAACCCGGGCGAGACCGCTACTCAACAGGTGCTCCACCCTCGGGCTGATCTGCGGGGAAGAGGGGTCTGCGATGTTGATACCGTCGAGTACGATGCGTGTGCGGTAACCCTCCTCACCGCGAATGCGCACCGCAGCTGCTTTGCCATAGCCGCCATCCATCGTCACGGTGACGCCCGGCTGAGTATCCAGTAGCGAGCCGAGGTCCGGGTAGCCCAGTGTCCGCATGGCGTCACGGTTGAGCACGCTCACCGATACGCCGACCTGATCGATCAGATCGGGAGCCCTGGAGGCGACGACCACGGTTTCTTCTATCGCATCCTCCGGTCGAGTCTGCTGTGCCAGCGAGGGCTGTGCGCCCAGTAATCCTGTGAGGAGAAGCAGAAACGCGATGATCGGCGCATGCACGTAAGCTCGCCGACGCCATGCGCAACGTGGCCCCCGTAAACTCGATGACGATGTCGATGACAGCGTAAACAACGGCCCCGGGACTCGAGCTGAGAGAGAGGTTGGTCGATGGCGGTGAGTCGCGTGCATGTTCTGTCCTCGGCGCCGCTATGGCAGCACAATATTCCCGGTCACCAGTGAGCAGGGGAGGACAGTGGGATGCCACATGGCCGCGCTGTAAGGCCGCACATGCGATCGCATCCTGCGGGAGCCCTCCGCTCCACATGATGGATTCAGGTCAGGCAGGTATCGGGCTTTCACTGATGTGATCACCGTTGCGGGGGCAGCGCCGGACTCGAATGCGTCTCACCGGACTTCCCTTTTAACCTGCCCAGACCAAGGGTCGGCAGGCACCTGACGCCGCGCACACTACTCTTATGGATAGCAGGGGTCAATTGGTCTCGATGGTAAGATCGACGGATGTCATTTCACGTAGCAGATACTCCACCCACCGGAGCGCAGCGTCAGCGTGTCACTGCGCTACTGGGTCGAGAACCCAGAGGCTTGCGCGCTATTGCGGTGAGTGAGGCTGGGGGTGAGCCCGTTGTCATCCGGGTCGCTTCGGTGGTGGACGGCCGCCCGTTTCCAACCCTGTATTGGCTGGTGGGGGCGCGCTTGTCACTACAGTTGGATCGCCTTGAGGCGGCGGGCTGGATCGCGCGTTTGCAGGCGGAGGTCGACGCATCTGCAGGCATACGGGCGCGCATGTTGGAGGATCACAAGCGACACAAGGCGCAGCGGGCGCGATTTATGATGCCGGAGGAAGCGCTACTCCTCGAAGATACCGGAATGGACGCCGCCGTATCCGAGCGGGGCATTGGGGGCATTGCAGACCCGGATCGAATTCGCTGTTTGCACACCTGGTATGCCGCACACCTGGTGAATGCCAATGCCATCGGGGAATTGATCGACCGCGTGCTAGCAGAAGGTGAATACTTGGCCACTGACTGAGCGGACTCGGTGTTATTCTTGCGCGCCTGTGGGGCCTGTTGTGGGGTCCCTGCTGTGAATGTAAGGACGCGGTATGTCAGCCAATATTGATGATCTTCGTATTCGTAACCTGCGAGAGCTGGTGACCCCTGAAGGGTTGATCAACGAAATGCCTGCGGGAGACGCCGTTGCGCAGCACGTCACTGATTCCCGCGCATCGATTCAGTCCGTCCTTGACCATACCGACGATCGACTGGTGGTCGTGATTGGTCCCTGCTCGATCCACGACCCGGCGGCGGCGCTGGACTACGCGGGGCGACTCAAGGAAGCCGCTGCCCAATTCTCCGACAGTCTATTGATCGTGATGCGTGTTTACTTCGAAAAGCCCCGCACAACGGTGGGTTGGAAGGGCTTGATCAATGATCCTCATCTCGACAACTCCTTTGATGTCAACGAGGGGTTGCGACGCGCTCGCAAACTGCTCCTCGATATCAATGCCGAGGGCCTGCCCACGGCGACGGAGTATCTCGACCTGATTTCACCGCAATACATCGCCGACCTGATCAGTTGGGGCGCGATTGGTGCCCGCACAACGGAGAGTCAAAGCCATCGTGAGCTTGCGAGTGGTCTGTCTTGCCCCGTGGGATTCAAGAATGGTACGGGTGGCAATATCCAGATCGCGGTGGATGCGATTGGTGCTGCGCAACACTCGCATCACTTCCTGTCAGTCACCAAGGGAGGACAGTCGGCGATTTTTGAGACGGCCGGGAACCCGTTTTGCCACCTGATATTACGCGGCGGCCCCCAACCCAATTACGATATGTTTTCTGTCGACGATGCCTGTGCCATGCTCCGTAAAGCGGACCTGCCAGAGAGCATCATGATCGACGC
>WTHO01000188.1 GCA_011523115.1 Halieaceae bacterium
GTATGCTGGCGAACCAGATGTTCCCGGCGGCACTGAGTATTTTTATGGTGATACTGGTGCAAAGCTTGGGTATGAGCCCCTTCCTGTGGGGTCTGATTTTCTTTCTACCCAAGCTGGTCGACTGCGTGACCGATCCGGTGATGGGGTTTATTTCAGACAGGACCGTCTCGCGCTGGGGTAAGCGCCGCCCCTATATTTTTATTGGTGCCATCCTGTCGGGTCTGTCCTATATCGCCATGTGGCAGCTCTCCGCCGACAACAGCCAGCTCTATAATTTTGTCTATTTCCTTTGTTGGTCATGCGTGTTCTTCATCGGCTTAACCATTTTCAGCGTCCCGTACGTTGCGATGGGTTATGAGATGAGTGACGACTATCACGAACGCACGAGACTGATGGCCGTGGCGCAGTGGATTGGCCAATGGGCGTGGGTGATCGCGCCCTGGTTCTGGATTGTGCTCTATGACCCCAATTGGTTCGATAGCGCCACTGAAGGTGCCAGGACACTCTCCATCTGGGTTGGCGCCATCTGTATGCTGCTCGCCATGGTGCCCGCTATTTTCTGTAAGAGCGACGGCGTCGCTCAGGATACCAGCACGCCCCATCGTAATGAGACGCTGGGGGCAGTCATCCGAGAGTTGCTGAGCGGGATCGCCGTTACACTGAAGTGTCGTCCCTTTCAGCAAATCTGCATCGCCACTTTTTTTATTTTTAATGCCTACAACACCGTGGCTGGGTTCGCTTGGTTCATCATTGTCTACTACATGAATCAGGGTGATCCAGCGCTTGCCGGCGTGTGGCCAACGCTGTTTGGGAGTGTTTCGGCGCTTTGCACGTGCTTTTTGGTCATTCCAACGGTGAACTGGATGGCACAGCGATATGGCAAACGCGCCACGTTTATGGTGACCCAGTCAGTGTCGATCATGGGGTACGCTGCATTTTGGTGGAGCTTCAACCCCAGCAACCCCTACCTCATGTTCATACCCATCCCCCTGTTCGCCTTCGGCATTGGCGGCTTGTTTACGATCATGATGTCTATGACCGCAGACATCTGCGACCTCGACGAATTGGAAACAGGAGAACGCCGCGAGGGCTTGTTCGGAGCAATCTACTGGTGGATGGTGAAGTTCGGCCTCGCCTTTGCGGGCTTGCTGAGCGGCTTCATTTTAGGGGTGATTGGCTTTGATCAAACCGTTGCCGTGCAAAGTGAGGGAACTCTGGCGCAATTACGAATGGCGTTCATAGGTGTGCCAGTAAGTGGCACTCTGATCGCGCTGTGGGCCATGCGAAACTATGAGCTTGATGAAACCGCAGTCAGCGATATCAAGCTGTCACTCTCCGAGCGTCAGTCAAAGAGCTCCAAGGTCAGCCCAGCCGAGTCAGCAGCTCCGGGGACGTTGGCACTGCAAGGCTGAAGCGGCTCTCGTCTCTCGCGCCATTATGAGCCCAGCGTCAGCCAACGGGCGCTAGGAAGTCAAGGTCACCGTTAGTTGACTGACTTCCCCCCGCTTCATAAAGATACTGTAAGACAAGGCTTGGGAAAGGCGGTTCCCACCATGGACTGATTCACTGCCGTCACTCATTTTTGCCCTTATGGAGGCTTCCCGACCCACCTGTAACAGCACAGGCACCTGACAAAAAGTAAATCCCAATTGACGGGGGGATACCTTTAGGTCGCGACGCTGACCCGAGACGTCGTAATAATCAAGGACTGCGGAAGCAGTCAGAATTTCCTGAGTTCGCACCAAAATAGGCTCGAATACGATGCTGCCATTTTGCACTGTGACGCCCAACTCCGCGAGTCTTGTCAGTACCTCCTCCTTGACCTGACCTGTCATACCGGGCTGTCGCGCACCCGTAAAGCCCGGTGTGTGCGAATACGGGTCGGTAGGGAACGCGCCGTACTGCGCCGGCGTTTTGTTGAAGCCAATGCCCCCTCGGATATCCTCGTAGCTCGCCTTCAAGGCCTCGACGGTCTGCCCTGTTACGCCCGCCCGCGAAGCATCCAAAACCGTCTCACTGGCTGCCAGCAGTAGCTTGCTGACCATGTGCCAATAGATTGAGCCAATGCCCTCATAGGCATACATTCCGCCAGATCGACCGGTAAACAGGTCGTGATCGAAGGTATCGACAAACAGTTGGCATAAGCGCTCTCGATCCGTCTCACTGACTTCCATGCCATCTTGGGTGAGCGCATCAAGCGCTAAGCCTACGTCCTCCATTTTGGTCAGTTGCCCACAAAAATAGACATTGCCCGACGCGTCTGTCTCGACAACGCGTGAATCGCCCATCGCTAGCAGTCGACCCAACAGTGGGAGCGACTCAATCGAACTCGCAGCAATGCTGTTTTTCGCGGTAAACCGGGGAAGGACTTTATTGGGGTAAAGCAAGTAGCTGTGTTGCTCTGCGGTAAAGAGATCAGATTCGCGCAGCGTCCTAAGAACCCTAAGCGATTCATCTGCGGAGAGCACTTTGGCACTCAGAGCAGCGACTTGTCCCTCCAGCATTTGATCCAGATGTTTGAGTGAAGCGGCAGAGTCCGTCACCTGAATGCGGTTGTAGGCATGAAATAGTCCATCCTCGCGTTGGTTATCGCGAATACTTCTCTCAAGAATTGGCAGGCAATGAGACACGAAGGCCTGCACTCTCGACAATTCAAGCGGGCCCCGCCGCCCGGAAAAGCCTCGCAGATAGAGCGCGTCGCGGTAGGCCTCGCCCGCGCGACCCAATTGCTCCATCACTTCAAATCTCACAGTGTTTGAGACTGTTGCTTCGCAGAGCGCGCCACCGTGTTGCGCGAAGATCGCCTCCAACCGCTCAAATAAGACAATGACTTCGACTGAGATCAAAAAGCTCTTCTCGGCACTTTGCTCCAGCAAGGTTCCGACAGAGAGCAGAAATCGATGCAGGTAACACAGTGTGACCACGGACACACCCGTGCCCACGAGAGCGTTATTGGCGTCATTCCATTCGGGGCGCTGGGTATTCATCCAAATGCCACCCCCGGGGATAAAGTTGGTGAGCTTGGCAAGCGACGTCACGAGCAATTTCTCTAAAAGGTTTACTTGGTAGACCTTTTGCTCGCACCACACCAATCGCCCATCTGAACCAACCTCCTCCACCAGACGAGCGATGTCATCGTCTAGGGCATGGTCAAACTCGATCGTGTCATAGGGATTCTCAATCAGAGCATCAAAGCCTTTTAGCCGGTATGGCACATTGGCGTACGCAAAAACGTCTCTCTGGAGCAACGCCACCAGCGCGTCGGGAAAATGTGCCTGCGACAGTTCTATGAGCTTGCAAAGGTAGATAATCTGATGATCACCCCAGTAGCCAATGTTGGCCCAGGGGTTTTCAGGCTCGGGTTTTTCCCAATCGATACCCTCTTTCGTAATGCGATAGGGGTTATAACCGTCCGGTGTAGAGGCGCTAACAAACTTGCAGATAATGTTCTCGATGAATCCGGGTGCGGAGGCGGACAGGGCTTCCCAGTTCTGAAAAATATCGCGCCAGTTACCCGCATACGCCAAACTTTTATCGCCATCAGCCGTGACAACGTCGATCGAAAACTGGTTCCAGGGTCGGGATGGGTCTCCATGCCGGCGGCTGAACGTCAGAGGCAGATACTCCAGAAAAAGTCTGAACAAAAGCGGATCATCTGCCATCTCAACCACCTCTCGAAGCTCAAGGTAGTCCACATGATCAGGCAAGGGCGCTATCAGGGCCGCTACTTTTGATGAGGCTGGGACGTTCCATACCCTGCAGAAGTCCAGGAAGTCTCTGGTCGGCAACCGGTAATTACAATCATATAAGCCGCCGCGCATCACGTTAAACAAGACGTTAGCAGTATGGTGCACAGCGCTCTGTGGCTCGCTCGTCACCTGAAAGCCATCAGCACTGCCGATTATGGACCTTAACTCTGCATGTCCCTCGCGAATGTCCGCTTCAACACTCGCACGAGTGCAACTTAGGTTATTAACCCCTGCAATGAGGTTGGCGACGGCCGCCGGGCCCTGATCAACATCGGCGACAATGCCCCAATCCCGCTCCTCACCGGCGCTTAGCGTGAGCTCGGCGCTGACAAAATAAGCGCCTCTCCTGCCGTGAACATCTAGTTCGGACTGGATTTGGCGCCCTTTACGGAACGCACTGACTTGCAGAGAGGACAACAAATACAGCGGAGCATCCAAACCGTAAGACCAAGCCGTCGTCGCTGACAGCGCTTCACTCGGCTCCGCCTTATCGGTCAGGCGGGAACTCATGGTGTAGGTTGCCACCCCCGACTGGAAATCCAGCTCATTCTTCTTGTAGGCATCAACCAAGCAACTCAGCTCGTTCTGGGTGCCCGGCGTCACGCCATGAGGAAGGAGGTTCTGCACGCCATCAAGTAGGCGAATTGTCGTCGCCTCATTGCGGTCCTGCTGCAACCATGACCGCTTGACGAATCCGTACCGATGGGACAGTTGCCAGGCGTAACGATAGGTCAACCCGATATCGTGATTGATTTCCTCAAAAATCAACGTGCTACTCAGGTTGTTTTTGTACAGATTGCGCTGGATAGCGTAGGCACCGTCAAAGTGCCGCGCGAAGGGTTCCCAATACAGGGTTTTTTCGCCTTGGGATACGAGAAATACGGCACAGTGGCCCGTCACATTTGCGCTGTCACGGACCTTGTCTTCGGTGTAGTAGGGGAAGAGCGCGTTACCAGAGTGAATACGCCCCGCGGTCAAACCACCTGAGGTCGAGATAAACAGCCAGTGATTCGTCGCACTGACAAGGCTGATAAAGAACTCATCCATCTCATCGACGTTCTCGATGCAATAGAAAGGCTCACCATCAATATCGAGGTACCGCCCCTCGGGGGCCATCGGTACGTGGTCGAACGCCTGCTCCCCCAACCAGATGGATTCAGATGTCGTCATATTCAGTCTCGATAGACTCCAGGCCGCAAACCCGCCCGGCTACATCACCGCGGCGCCACGCCGCATAGTAAGTCAGGACACCCTGTCTCCGCGGGAGATCATGACCGACTCGTCGCCACAAAAGATCCCCTCATCGTATTGAACGCTCCAGCTCAGATTAAGCGGCAGCAACTCAAGAGCTGTTACTTTGAACTTTCCAGGATTGAATTTTTCGATAGATGGTAGAGGGAGCGACCTGTA
>WTHO01000236.1:0-2015 GCA_011523115.1 Halieaceae bacterium
CGCAACTATTTTCTGACCCTCGACCAAACCTTTCTCAGAAAATTCACCGAAATTCTGCTGGCGCTCGAAATCGAGGCGCGACTGACCAAAGAGGAAATCTTTGAACTTTACGTCAACCGCGTATTCCTTGGTCATCGGGCCTACGGTTTTGAGGCGGCAGCCGAAACGTATTACGGCAAACCGCTGTCCGAACTCAATCTGGCGCAACATGCCATGCTGGCCGGCGTACCCAAGGCACCGTCGAGAAACAATCCGCTCAGCAATCCCGAGAAAGGCAAAGTCCGCAGAGACTGGATTTTAGGCAGGATGGCCAATCTGGGGATGATCGATGAACGCGAGCGACTCATCGCACAGAATACGCCTGTCACAGCGGCCTTTTACGGGCAAGTGGTCGAAGTTGACGCTGATTACGTTGCCGAAATGGTCAGGCAAGAAATGGTGGAGAGATTCGGTAACGGCGCCTACAACGACGGTTATGTTGTTTACACGACCGTAGAGGCTGATCTCCAGCAGGCCGCCCATGATGCGCTTTTGCAGGGTCTCAGGACCTATGACTGGCGTCACGGCTGGCGCGGACCGGAGCGACGACTGGCGCCCCGCGAGGACGAAACACCCGAGCAGACCCGCGCTCGTTGGGAGCAGGCACTGCGGGATATGCCTACCATCGCAAAATTACCACCGGCCATTGTGACCTCGGTGAGCGAGAGTGGCGTCACCACGCTCAGTAAAACGGGCGAATCGATTTTCCTATCTTGGGAAGGCGATCTCAGTCGTGTTCGCGGCTATCGATCCGTTAACCAAACGGCAGCACCCGTCGGCCAACCAGATGAACTACTGGCACCGGGTGACATGATCCGGATCCGGGAGAGCGAGGAAGGGTGGCGTCTAGCTCAGGTTCCCAAGGCTCAGTCGGCTCTGGTATCACTGGACCCGAAACATGGTGCGATCCGCGCCCTGGTCGGCGGTATGGGCTTCGAGTTATCCAAATTCAATCGAGCGACTCAGGCGAAGCGCCAACCCGGCTCCAATTTCAAACCGTTTTTGTACGCCAGCGCGCTACAGGCAGGCATCACACCCTCTACGGTCATTAATGACGCGCCCGTCGTGCTCGATAATCTGGCGGCAGCGGAGATATGGCGGCCTGAAAACGACAGCGGCAAGTTCTATGGGCCGACACGGCTCCGGGAGGCCTTGGCCTTCTCACGCAACCTGGTTTCGATTCGGGTGTTACAACGGGTCGGGGTCAGGGCGTTTATCCGTTACGTTGAGGCCTTGGGTTTTGATACCGAGGGAATGCAGGCCAATTTGACGTTGGCTCTGGGCACGCACACCTTCACACCACTGGAGATTGCAACGGGTTACGCCATCCTCGCCAACGAGGGCTTCAAAGTGGAGCCATGGTTGATTGAGCGCATTGAGAATGCTGATGGCGAAATCGTCTACGCAGCCGATCCATTGGTTGCCTGCCCGGACTGCGCCAACACCGACAGCGACGCCGCAGAAGAGGTCAGGATGGAGGACATTCTAGGCACCGCGGTACCTGAGGTGCGTGCCGCCGAACGGGTAATGGATCCGAGAGTCGCTTTTATCATCTCATCCTTTCTTAACGATGCGATCCAGCGCGGCACTGGCCGACGCGCCCGCGTCTTGGAGAGGCAGGATATTTCCGGCAAAACGGGGACCACCAACGGGCCCAGAGACGCCTGGTTCTCGGGATTCAACCGTGACCTGATTACAACCGCCTGGGTCGGCTTTGACGACTATGGGCCATTGGGCCGACGCGAATTCGGCGGCACCGCAGCCCTGCCTATCTGGATCGACTATATGCGCGAAGCCCTGCCAGTCGCCCAACCCCTGCCACCGATGCCACCCGGTATTGTGAGAGTGCGGGTGGATCGCGAATCCGGGCTGCGGGTCAGGGGGCAACCGGATGGCAGCATAATGGAATATTTCTTGGAGGAATCTTTGCCTGACTGGCAGAGCGATGCGGGAAGCCGTTTTAACCCTGATGACCT
>WTHO01000236.1:2115-18830 GCA_011523115.1 Halieaceae bacterium
CCATCGCTCTGCGCGACCTTCTGTTTTCCAGTGTAAAAAGGATGTGATGCACTGGACACGTCAAGTGTCATATAGGGGTAAGTCTCGCCCTCAAACTCTTTGGTCTCGTTGGTTTGCACGGTGGAGCCAATCAGGAAATGGGTGTCAGACGAGGTGTCGTAAAACAACACCTTGCGAAACTCTGGGTGGATATCTGCTTTCATGCCAACCTCCGTCAGCATCTTTGGGTACGAAAAAGAGCGCGGATCATACCAGAGCCCTCGCCGATAGCAACATTGAATACGCCCGCGGCAGCGCTCTAGTACACTGCGTCTTTTTACGCACCTTGAGCCTGCCTTGAACGACCAATCCGCGGATAAGCGAACCCGCGCCCCTGTCTGGCGATGCGCCGTGCCTACCCCGCTCAGGCGGTACTTTGACTATCGCCCCGCATCAGGGTGGCAGAGCGATCCTGCCCCGGGCACCAGAGTCACCGTGCCTTTCGGCAGACAGAAAGTGACGGCCGTGCTACTGGCAATAGCTGGCGAATCAGAGGTGGCCGACGATAAGCTGCGAGCGGCATCCGAGGTGCTGGACACAACTTCCCTGTATCCGCCGCCACTACTGGCCCTGCTGACCTGGGCCGCTGGCTACTATCATCACCCGATCGGCGAAGTGCTACCTCTTGGCTTATCTCCGGGGGAGCGTCGAGGCAAACCCCAGCGCCAACTCGGCGAGGCTGGCGTGGCACTGACTGAGAGGGGTCGCGGTTTGGCGCCTGGCGCGCCTCATCGGGCACCGCAACAGGCGAGACTGGTCTCATTACTTGAGGCGGGCCCCCTGAGTCTCAGCGAACTCACCGCTCTCGGGATTAGCCGCACCGTTGTGAAGGCACTCATCGAGCGTGAACTTGCCGCGCCGTGCGAGGTTCACGCCGAACAGGACTGGCGGCTCCGATCGGCACCGCTGGAGCCAAACTCGGAGCAGCAAAAAGCGATTAATGCCATCTCCGCTGCGGCCGGCGGGTTCTCTGTGCATTTGCTTTACGGCGTGACGGGGAGCGGAAAAACCGAGGTCTACCTGCAATCCATTGCATCTTGCCTGACCCGGGGCGAGCAAACGCTGATCCTGCTCCCCGAAATCGCCTTAACGCCCCAGACACTGTCACGTTTCGAATCCCGCTTCGCAGCGCCGGTTGTCACACTCCACTCGGGAATGGGTGATGCCGAGCGGGATCGCGCATGGGCTGCTGCCCGCCAAGGCAGTGCAGCCATCATCCTCGGCACCCGATCGGCCGTATTTGTGCCGCTGAAGAAGCTGGGGTTGCTGATCATCGACGAGGAACACGACACTGCCTTCGTGCAACAAGATGGGTTGCGCTACTCCGCTCGCGATGTGGCCATAAAGCGGGGGCAGCTAGAGCAGTGCCCCGTGGTTTTAGGCAGTGCCACACCGAGTCTCGAAAGCTGGCACAACGCCGAGCGCGGCCGCTATCGTCGTCACACCCTGCCATGCAGAGCAGGGTCGGGGGTGCTACCCCGACAGCACCTAATCGATGTCAGCGGACTGGAACTTTCAGCCGGCTTATCTCCCGAGCTAGTGCGGCGGATAGACAGCACGCTACAGGCGGGCCATCAGGTCATGGTGTTTCTCAACCGGCGAGGCTTTGCTGCCGCACTGATGTGCCATGACTGTGGCTGGAGCAGTGACTGCCCCGATTGCGATGCACGGATGACGCTGCACAAAACCCCCTCTGGCCTGCACTGTCACCACTGCGGCCGCCGCGCTGAGTTGCCCCGACAGTGTCCTGACTGCGGGAGCGGTCGACTGGTGGGCGCGGGTCTCGGCACCCAGCAAACCGAAGCGTTTTTGCAGGAGCGCTTTTCGACATTCCCTGTCATCCGGGTCGACAGCGACAACATGACCGGTCGTGAGGCCATGTCCCAGCTCGTGCAGCGTGTATTGCAGGGCGATCCTGTCCTCATGATCGGTACGCAGATGCTAAGCAAAGGCCACCACTTCCCCCATGTCACTCTGGTGGCAGTGGTCGACGCGGATGCACTGCTTTTTAGCCCCGATTTCCGCGGTGAGGAGCGGCTCCTTCAACTACTCACCCAAGTCAGCGGCCGTGCGGGACGCGAGGCCACACCGGGCGAAGTGCTCATCCAGACACGCCATCCGCAGCACCCGCTCATACAGCAGCTTGAAGCGCCCTACGATTCGGCGCTACCCCTACTCCTCAGTCAACGCAGCAAAGCGGGACTGCCGCCTGAGGGTGCACTGGCGGTGATTCGCTGCGACAGCGAGAACCGGCAGGAGGGGATGACGTTCTTAAGCGAACTCAAGCGGAGCCAAGCGGTAGATCCTGATTATCAAATGATCGGCCCCATCCCCGCCGCAATGGCAAGACGCAAAAATCGTTATCGGACGCAATTGGTCGTCACGGCGAGAGGACGAGCAAAGCTGTCTGCCATCGTCACCTCGCTCGTATCAGTCGCAGAATCCACACGTCACTCACATCGACTCAAGTGGTTTGTGGATGTGGACCCCTATGAGAGCTTGTGACTTCCTGCGCTGGAGCCATAGCAGTTGCTCGGCGATAATACGCACGTGAATCCGTGCTTCTCGGCAGCGGACCAAGCCTGACAGGACAACCATGAAAGCTGAACTGGCTGCGCTCATCACTGAGGCGCTGGAAAAACTCGTTACAGAGGGCGTGCTGGAGGCCATACCAGATGCCCCACCGCAGATTGATCGCCCGAAGGATACGAGTCACGGCGATCTCTCCTGCAATATCGCCATGGTTCTCGCCAAACGCGCAGGCTTACCGCCCCGCGATCTCGCCACCCGCATCATCGATGCGCTACCCGACAACACGCTCGTCGATACCAGCCACATCGCTGGGCCCGGCTTTCTCAATTTTTTCATCAACGCCGGTCACCACACGCAGGTAGTCAAAGCGATATTGAAGACAGGGGTTGGCTTTGGCTGTTGTGATGAGGGAGCGGGCAGGCGCGTTCAGGTGGAGTTCGTATCAGCTAACCCCACCGGCCCACTTCATGTCGGGCATGGCCGGGGTGCCGCAATCGGCGATTCACTCAGCCGATTGTTAGAGGCCACCGGTTGGCGGGTCCACAGGGAGTTTTATTACAACGACGCCGGGCAGCAGATCAACAATCTGGCACTGTCTGTTCAGGCTCGGGCTCGGGGCAAGACCCCCGATGATCCCGACTGGCCAAAAGATGGCTATCAGGGATCCTACATTGAAGACGTTGCAAGGGCCTTCGCGGCCGGGGAGACAGTTGAGGCCGCGGACAGGGTCATCACCGGTACGGGCGATATTGAGGATCTCGACGCAATCCGGGATTTTGCAGTGGCCTGTCTGCGACGGGAGCAAGATCAGGATCTCCGCGCCTTCCAGGTAGTTTTTGATGAGTATTTCCTCGAGTCGTCCTTGTACGACAGCGGGGCGGTTGAAAACACCGTGGCTGCACTGCGCGCGGCCGGCCATACCTACGATGAGGAGGACGCGCTCTGGCTTCGCACCACTGACTTTGGCGACGATAAAGACCGCGTGATGCGCAAGCGCGAGGGAGGCTATACCTACTTCGTGCCGGATGTCGCCTACCACCACAACAAGTGGGAGCGAGGCTTTGAGCGGGTGATCAACGAGCAAGGCGCGGATCACCACAGCACCATTACTCGGGTCAGAGCAGGGCTGCAGGGGCTCGATGCAGGCATACCGGAAGGCTGGCCAGAATACGTGCTGCACCAGATGGTGACGGTCATGCGCGATGGCGCCGAGGTCAAACTCTCAAAGCGTGCCGGCAGTTATGTCACGCTCCGTGATCTGATCGACTGGGTCGGATGTGATGCGACCCGGTACTTTTTAGTGGCACGCGCACCCACATCACAGCTCACCTTTGATGTTGATCTGGCGTTGGCGCGCAGCAACGAAAACCCCGTGTACTACATTCAATACGCCCATGCTCGATGTGCGAGTGTGATGCGCAAAGCCGCTGCAACCGCGGAGGGGCTGACTCCTGAAGCAGGCCTCGACCACCTCTCGATGCTGAGCGAGCCCGAGACGATGGCATTGGCGATCAGTCTCGGCCGGTTCCCGGAGGTTGTTGCCACCGCGGCAGCACGACTCGAGCCGCACGATGTTGCGAACTACTTGCGCGAACTTGCGGCAGATCTTCACAGCTTCTATAACGCTCACAAGATTTTAGAAGCCGCACCTGAAACTGCGAGCGCCCGTCTTGCCTTGGTCGCCGCGACCCGCCAGGTCATCGCCAATGGCTTGGGGTTACTGGGCGTCGCGGCACCGGAAAGCATGTGATGGCAAAGGCCGGCAAAACGCCTCCCCGACGGCCCTCGGCCACTCGCCGTGAAGCCGGCCCTCAACGCGAGGACGCGACGCCGACGCTGAACCGTTCCCATATTCAGGGCTTTGTCGCAGGCTGCATGGCAAGCCTCGTCGTTGGCATCGGGATCATGAAGTCAGGCAATGAAGCCCCTGTGGCACTGCAAAATCCTGAATCGCCACCCGTTGAGATCGAGACCGGTCCGCGCTTCGATTTCTATACCGTCTTACCCAATCAGGAACTCGACCTCAATTCCGGAATCGAACCCGCCAGTCTTGAAAATACTGAGCCGGATCAGACGCAATATATTCTGCAGGTTGGCTCATTTCGGCAGCAAGACGATGCGGACCGCCGCCGCGGAGAACTCGCGCTGCTAGGTCTGGAAGCAACCATAGAGTCCGGTGACAGCGGGGAGTGGTATCGGGTCGTGGTCGGTCCGTTTGATCGCCGCTCCGACATGGCGCGAGCCCGATCGCTGGCTGCCCAGGCCGATATGGACACCCTGCTGCTACGTCGCGAGGCACCATGACACCCTCTGATTCCGACACCGCCACACGGCTCCACTACTCGCGCTCACGACGTCGACTTGAGCTGAGCTTCGGTGATGGCGCCGATTTCGAGCTCAGCGCGGAATTCCTGCGTGTCTTCTCGCCCTCTGCCGAGGTCCGCGGCCACGGACCGGGGCAGGAAACACTGCAGACCGGGAAGTCTTCCGTCGGTATCTCTGCCATCAATCCGGTCGGGCACTATGCGGTGCAAATCACTTTTGATGACGGGCACGACTCCGGCTTATATAGCTGGCGGTATTTGCGTGATCTCGCCGAACATCAGGACCAATACTGGCAACGGTATTTGCAACAACTCTCAGCGGAGGGAAAGTCACGTGACCCGGAGATTCAGGTGCTCCACTTTGAGCCCTGATCAGAAATGGAGCAAAACCGCTCGCCATCGGCTCCCGGTGACGCTCACCTGACTGCTCAGCGGGCTTTTTTCACCGCTGAACACAATCGCCCGGCTCAGGTACACTTGCCGACCCGCAGAACAACCGTCGGCACGACAAGGAACCGTGGCCAATGAGCGATGACGCGACACCGACCGCAGACCGCGAAGAGAACACCACCGATTTCGGCTTTACCCGGGTAGCGCGGGATGCCAAGGCCGGCATGGTACGAGGGGTTTTTGACTCGGTAGCGAGCCGCTATGACCTCATGAACGACCTGATGTCGGGTGGCATCCATCGCCTCTGGAAACGCTTCACCATAGAGCTCAGCGCAGCGCGACCGGGTCAGACGGTGCTTGACATCGCTGGCGGCACCGGGGATCTGGCCGCCCGATTCTCTCGCCTTGTCGGGCCGGAGGGAAAGGTAATCCTCGCCGACATCAATGCTGCCATGCTGGAGGTCGGGCGAGACCGACTGATCGACAAGGGCGCAACGGGCAATATTGAAGTCGTGCAAGCCGATGCACAGGCGTTGCCCTTCGAGGACAACAGTATCGACTGCATTACGATCGCCTTCGGCCTGCGAAACGTCACCGATAAAGACATGGCCTTGCGGTCAATGTTGCGCGTGCTGAGGCCCGGCGGTCGCTTGCTGGTACTGGAGTTCTCGAAACCCACATCGCCGCTGCTGGGCAAGGTCTACGATCAATATTCGTTCCAGATATTACCCGCAATGGGCCGCCTGATTGCGCAGGATGCGGATAGCTATCGCTATCTTGCCGAATCGATTCGCAAGCACCCCGATCAAGAGACGCTTCTGGACATGATGAGAGACGCCGGGTTTGCCGAGTGCCAGTACCACAACATGACCGGTGGCATCGTCGCGGTTCATCGGGGCCTTAAAGCGTGACTCAACACGACCCGGCGTTGCTGAGCGCGGCACTAGCGGGCGCCGAGCGTGCACTGAATCAAACCATCGCGCTCACGCCGACCTCTCATCAGGAGCTGGAGGCGCTCAGCGGCACACTATTGGGAATCGACATCACCTCGCTGGATTTGACGCTGTTCATTGACATGATCAGCGGCACCGAGATCGCCTTACTGGCGCACTGTGAGCGACGCCCCGATGCATTCGTGCGCGGTACCGTAGAGGATTTTGCTGCACTGGTGGCGTCGGATGATCCTGCGGCCACGCTGATCAACAGCGGTATCGAGCTGGAAGGCAGCAGCACCAAGTTGATTACGCTGCAACAAATCGTTTCAAAAATGGACGTCGACTGGGAAGCGCCGCTGGTTGATGCCCTCGGCGATGTCATGGGTCATCAGCTTGCTCAGGCGTTGCGCGCGATGTTCCGCTGGAGCGAGAGCGCGAGAGCAAGCCTCAAAAGGCAACTCTCCGAGTATCTGCTTGAGGAGGGAAAGCTCACACCGCCCAAGGCAGAACTTGAGCATTTTTATGACTCGGTTCAGTCGCTCTCCCTGCGAGTGGAACGGGTGCAGAGTCAGGTGGCAAAGCTGCTGGCTCGCGCCGCTTCAAACAGGACGCGGCAATGAGTCGCATTGTGACGCTATATCGCACGGTCGCGC
This sequence comes from Halieaceae bacterium, assembly GCA_011523115.1. Classification (GTDB taxonomy): domain Bacteria; phylum Pseudomonadota; class Gammaproteobacteria; order Pseudomonadales; family Halieaceae; genus Luminiphilus. Next base: position 8,989 of record WTHO01000236.1, read on the forward strand.
GCTACCGACTGGATCAGCTACTCCCCGCCAACCAACGGCCCCGACTATTCTCACTGCTCCTGCGGGTATTTCCGGTGCTACCAGTACCGGCAACGACGCCTCGTGGGGAGCGGCTTCGCCGGGCTCTGGAAGATTTGGGGCCGGTCTTCGTCAAATTTGGCCAGTTGCTCTCCACACGCCGGGATCTTCTGCCGCATGACATCGCAGATGAACTCGCGCTGCTGCAGGATCAGGTTGCCCCCTTTCCGGCAAAGCAGGCAATCCAGCGAATCGAGGCGGCCCTCGGCAAGCCGCTTAACGAGTGTTTTGCTGAATTCGATGCCAACCCCCTTGCCGCGGCTTCGGTGGCGCAGGTTCACGCCGCGCAGCTGCTTGATGGCAGTGATGTCGTGGTCAAGGTTTTGCGCCCGGGCATCGAGCAAACCATTAGACAGGACCTCAAGCTACTGAGGCACGCTGCGCAGTTGCTATCGAGATGGTCCCGCAATGGCCGTCGTTTACGCCCTGTCGAAGTCGTCGCGGAGTACGACCGCATCATCCACGGAGAACTTGACCTCCAGCGGGAAGCCGCGAACGCCTCGCAACTGCGGCGCCATTTCAATGCGGGCAACCTTGTGTATGTTCCGGAGGTGCACTGGCCACTGACCTGCGAGCAGGTGATGGTGAGTGAGCGGATCTACGGGGTACCGGTCAGCGACATCGACACACTGAGAAAAAAACAGGTCGATATCAAATTACTGGCCGAGCGGGGCGTTGAAATTTTCTTCACTCAGGTCTTCAGGGACAGCTTTTTTCACGCCGACATGCACCCCGGCAACATTTTCGTCGACTGTACGAACCCGGATGACCCGCGTTACATGGCGGTGGACTGCGCCATTGTTGGCCAGCTTGATGAGCAGGATCTCTATTATCTGGCGCGCAACCTACTCGCTATTTTTCAGCAGGACTACCGGCTGTGTGCCAAGCTACACATTGAGTGCGGATGGATACCCGCCGACACCCCGGTGGCAGAATTTGAAACCGCGCTGCGCACGCTCTGCGAACCTGTGTTTGAGCGGCCACTGGCGGACATCTCTTTCGGCCACATGCTCGTGACGTTATTCCGTACCGCAGGCCAGTTCGATATGCAGGTGCAGCCTCAGCTGGTGCTACTACAGAAGACCCTGCTCAACATTGAAGGGCTGGGCCGCCAGCTTTATCCGCAACTGAACCTGTGGGATACCGCAAAGCCCTTCCTTGAGGAGTGGCTGGCGGACCGCTACTCACTGCAAACCATTACAAAACGCCTGCAACAGGATGCACCCGCGCTGATTGAGACACTACCGATACTGCCGGATCTGATCCTGAATCGTCTCCGCCAGACCCCCCGCTCAAATTCAAACAGCCGGCCGCGGTCACACTGGTTGCTACCCCTGACTGCGGCGGGTGCCCTAACGCTGGGCCTGGGCATAGCAAATACACCCGGCAACAGTTGGCTTATCATCAGCCTCAGCTTCTTCATCGCTGCGCTGTTTGCGCGCGATCGGTAACAGCGAGCTGGCGCGTCTGGCATACTGACGCCATGACAGAGTCAGCCGCAAGCATTCCCACCAGCCTCTCACCGCGCTGGAACGATCAAGGCCTCATTCCAGCCATCGCCCAGGACGCAGTGTCGGGTGAGGTATTGATGCTGGCCTGGATGAATGCCGAGGCGCTGGCGCAATCTCTTGCCTCCGGACAGGCCACCTATTGGTCCCGGTCGCGGCAAGCCCTCTGGCGAAAAGGCGAGACCTCCGGGAACACTCAGGATATTGTGGACATCCGGCTCGACTGCGACGGCGACACGCTACTGCTAAGGGTTCGTCAGCACGGTGCCGGCGCATGCCATACCGGACGGCGCACCTGCTTTTTCTACGGCTGCGATGACGGCAGTTGGCAGCTGATCGAGGACAGCTGAATGGACGATATATTGACCGCACTTGACGAGGTACTCGCCGCGCGAAAGCAGGCCTCGGCGGAGGACTCCTACGTCGCCTCACTCAACGCAGCGGGACTCAACAAGATTCTGGAAAAGGTCGGTGAAGAAACCACCGAAGTGATTTTGGCGGCAAAGGACAGTGTCGAGACGGGCAACACTGAAGCGTTGACCCATGAGGTCGCTGACCTCTGGTTTCACCTCATGGTGATGTTGCGCCACCTCGATCTTGATCATACAGCGGTACTTCAGGTACTTGATGAGCGAATGGGGCTGTCCGGATTGGCAGAAAAAGCGGGCCGAAAAGGCCATAATGCCGGCCCGGACGCTACGTAAGGACAAGGAGAGCAAATATGGGCTTGGGTGGAATCAGCATTTGGCAGCTCCTGATTATTCTCGCAATTATCGTGATGCTGTTTGGCACATCTCGACTTCGCAATATCGGGCCCGATCTGGGCAGCGCCATCAAAGGCTTTCGGGACAGCATGAGTAAAGATAAGGCCGAGGATGAATCGCCGGCGGCCAACAAGGCCACACGGGACGAGAGTGACCCTGACAAGCCTGCCACCTGAACCGGACCCTCTCTTGTGTTTGATATCGGCTTCGCCGAGCTCCTGCTGATCGGGGTGGTCGGATTACTGGTTGTCGGCCCTGAGCAGTTGCCGGGGGCAGTGCGGACGGTCATGGCCTGGGTCAATCGTTTTCGGCGCAGCTTTGATCAAATCCGAACAGAGGTTCGTCGCGAGCTGCATAACGACGAGATCATGCAGAAGCTGAAAGCAGAATCTCAGGAATTGGAGCGACAGGTTCGTGACTCTGCCGAGTCCTTTGACAGGGAGCTTCAGTCACTGGGTAGCGACGATATTCCTACTCGCCCCTCGCCCACCGGGTCTGTGGAGTCGGGAGAAACTCCGCCGGAATCGCCGGCCGATGAGAGTGACGTGGGCACGCCGAAGGCAGACAGCGGAGCATCCGGCGACAAGCAATCCAAACCGGCATGACCCAGAGTAGCGAACACGACGATCCACCCATGTCATTGGTGGCACACCTGACCGAACTGAGGGACCGGCTGTTGAGAGCCGTGCTCGCCGTTTTGGTGGGCTTCATTATTTTGTTTCCCTTTGCAAACGAGATCTACGGATTTGTCTCGGCACCGCTAAGAGAGTTGATGCCTGAGGGCTCAACGATGATCGCTACCGGGGTTGCCTCACCGTTTTTGACGCCCTTTAAGCTGAGCCTCGTGCTCGCCATCTTCATGGCGATTCCGGTGATCCTTTATCAGGTTTGGGGGTTCGTTGCCCCCGGTCTCTATCAAAAAGAGAAGCGTATTGCCTTGCCACTTCTGGCCTCCAGCGTGCTGCTATTTTATGCCGGCGCTGCGTTTGCCTACTTTGTCGTCTTTCCGCTCATCTTTGCTTTCTTCACCAGCGTCGGACCCGACAGCGTGCAGGTCATGACCGATATCAACAGCTATCTCGATTTCGTACTGAAATTGTTTCTGGCTTTTGGGATCGCCTTCGAGATGCCTATCGCGGCTGTCATCCTGATCTGGACCGGGGTCACCAGCCCGGATGCCTTAGCCAAAAAACGGCCTTACATCATCGTCGGCTGCTTTGTGTTCGGCATGCTTTTGACGCCACCGGATGTCATTTCCCAATCGTTACTTGCGATTCCGATGTGGCTGCTCTTCGAGTTGGGCGTTTTTTTTGGTCGACTGCTGGAGCCCAAACCCCGAACCACTTGAGCTGTGATAAAGCCTATAGAGACAGCTCCCACTGCAGTCGAATGCGCTTGCGCGACGCGTCTTCTCTGGAGTCTCGGAAATCCAGCCAGGAGACATCGACACTCAACTTGTTTCGATGGCCGCTAAAAAACCAATTGAGACCGATGCTGCGCTCCTTCTCAGTATTGCCGGTCATACTGTGATCCGGATCAACAACCGACACGCGACCCGCAAGCTCGAGTGCTGCGGGCCAACCGCGCCACCACTCGTTGAGAAAACTCCCGATCTGGATGTACCCGCCGTCTAACCGACGTGTCAGACCGGATCGCTGGTCCCGGATACGCTTGCTGTGATACTCCTGCTGCCAGCTGACACCCCGCCAATGCGCCGCCGTTTCAAAAAGCACCTGAGTGAGATCGTGAGGACCCTCGGCCACGCCGGGTAACGCTCCCCCACCCGCACTGGAGAAACGACTGTAAGGCGTTTCTCCATCTACCAGCGCCAGCGCAACGGAGGTCAGCGGTCTCTCCCGGCGAACCAGATCACTCTGGCTAAACGGCAGCGGCTCTCCTTGAGGATTCCACTGGTAGCGAAGCAGCCATAACCCGCCGTCCGACCCCCATCCGCCTCCGCGACCCTGGCCAGAGAGATATTCCAGCCACCAGTTACTGTCGAGTCGGGTTGATCGCCCCAATCGCCCGCTTAGCGCCACGCCGGGCTGCCGATCTACAGTGAACCAGTAGTTGGAGATCGATCGTTCAACCAGTTGCTGCTTACCGGATGAGTCGACACGCTCGCGGTTGTAGTCGGATTTCCATTGCCCGATTCGGAGTGTTAGCGCATCGCTCAGCTTGAAAGTTGTCCTCAGATCCAGCAGGGCGTTACTCGGCTGGTCGTACTCGAAATACACATCGAACCAGTCTGCAGCAAGGGTCCCACCTCCTTTCAAACGACCTCGGTTGAGGTCGAACTCAGACTCTCTCTCCAGACGCAGGTCATCTGCGCTGGGGTTTTGGCCGGGGTAATCATCAAATCGCGTTTGCAGGCGAATACCGATCCAGAGGGCGGTCGGCCCTTCCGGGTCAAAGGTCAGACCTTTCTTCCCGTAGTACCAATTGCGCGGCCCGCCAGGATTGGAAACGCGACTGTCTGAATCCGCCGATACAGGTGGCGTGGGCGATGAGTCCGCTGATGCCGGCGCCGCGAGCAATGCGCTCAGGACAATGAGCCCTGCCGATAGCAGGGCGCGGCTCCCACTACACCTCTGCGAGTCGGTTCGCGAAGTCTGGGTATGAAGTGCTGCAAAATGAAACAGCATTGTTCGGGTATACGACATGCTGACTGTCACCTGCCGGGAGTCATGGTCTTGGGCCCCTGCCCAGTGGAATCAGTGTATCGCCACTTCCGGGTCGCCACGTTAGCCGGAAGCGACAAGGGTGAGGTGGCCTTCAACGCGGCAACACAGGGGTGGGATCTTTTTTGTGTCGTCCCGCGTAGACTGTGGCTTTAAGGAACCCCCCGTTGCCCCACACTAATGAGCTCAACTGTGACTGAATCCGCCCGCGGAGCGCCGTCCGCCGAAGGCCTAGTGACTCCCGACGACACACCGCCTCGTGCCAAATCCCTGGCGCCGCTGAGGCAGTTGCTTGGCTTTCTGTGGCCCCATAAAGGACGCCTGATTGGTGCCAGTGTGGCGCTGGTGTTTACCGCAGGCGCGCAGCTGACACTGGGCTACGGCGTCAAAATGCTGATCGATGAGGGTTTTGCCGGGTCGGACCCCTCTGGCCTCTACCAAGCCGTGATCTTTATGTTGATCATCGGACTGGCGATGGCTGTTGGCGCGATGATTCGTTTTTACCTCGTTTCCTGGCTGGGGGAACGCGTCAGCGCCGACCTGCGCAGCGCGGTATTCAATAACCTGGTGCACATGCAGCCCAGCTATTTCGAGAGCAACCACTCGGGCGAGATCATGTCTCGCCTGACGACCGACACCACCTTGTTACAGACGCTGATCGGCTCGTCAGTCAGTCTGGCAGTGCGCAACGCACTCACGCTCACGGGTGCGCTGACGCTCATGGTGATCACCAACCTCAAGCTCAGCCTGGTGATTTTGGTTGCTGTCCCCGTGACGCTGATCCCCATACTGGTTTTCGGCCGGAGGGTGAGAAAGCTCTCCAACCGAAGCCAGCAAACGATTGCTGAGGTCGGCAGTCATGCCGGCGAGATCTTTCAGTCCATCAAAGTGGTGCAAAGCTTCAACAGAGAAGCAGCCGAAAAAGCCGCCTTTGGCCATGACGTGGAGCAAGCCTTCGCCGTGGCACGCGCAAGGGTCCGGCAGCGGGCCCTGCTGACCGGATTCGCCATTCTGCTCCTCATGGGTGGCATGGTCGGGATGATGTGGTCAGGCGGGCTGGACGTGATCGAGGGCCGAATGACCGGCGGCGAGCTCGGAGCATTTGTTTTTTATGCGGTGATGGTGGGTACCGCCTTTGCCACACTTTCCGAGGTTTGGGGTGATCTGCAGCGCGCAGCCGGGGCCGCCGAACGGCTGATGGAGCTGCTGGCAGAGACCAGTGAGATTGCCGATACCGGCACGCTCAGCGCGGCAAGCCAGAGCGTGCTCAGTTTCGATAAGGCGCACTTTGCGTATCCGAGCAGACCCTCCCACCCGGCGCTCCAAGACTTCAGTTTGGACATTGAACACGGTGAATCAGTGGCGCTGGTCGGACCCTCTGGTGCGGGTAAATCAACCGTCTTCGAGCTGATCCTCCGGTTTTATGATCCCACCGCCGGCGCCATCAAATTTGGCGACGCCGACCTCAGGCATCTGTCGCTCGAGAGCTGGCGAGAAAAAATCGCGCTGGTGCCGCAACAGCCGGCACTGTTCTCGGGCGATATTTTTTACAACATCGCCTATGGCGCAACGGACCCATCCCAGGCGTCAGTGGAATCAGCGGCGCGGATGGCACACGCCCACGACTTTATCCAGACGCTGCCGGACGGTTATCGCAGCCATTTGGGCGCGCAAGGGGTAAGGCTGTCCGGTGGCCAACGGCAGCGCATTGCGCTGGCCCGAGCGATTCTCAGTGATCCGGAACTCCTGCTACTTGATGAGGCCACCAGTGCGCTCGATACCGAGAGCGAGTGGCACGTGCAGCAGGCGCTCACCGAGATCATGCGGGAGCGGACGACCATCATCATCGCCCACCGACTTTCAACCGTGATCAATGCAGATCGTATCGTCGTAATGGATGAGGGTAGAGTTGTCGATAGTGGCACGCATGATGCGCTGATGAAGCGCTGCGATCTCTATCAACGCCTCGCCAAGCTACAGTTTCAAAGTGAGCGGGTGATCTGAAAAGAATAAAAAAACCCCGCTCGGGAGCGGGGTTTTTGGAAAACACTCAGGCCATCAGCTGAATTCGCGAATCAGGCCGCCGATGCTCTCTTTCGCGTCGCCGAAGAGCATGCGGGTGTTTTCTTTGTAGAACAACGGATTCTCGATACCGGCAAAGCCCGACGCCATAGAGCGCTTGAGCACAAATACTGTGCGCGCATCTGCAACGTTAATAACCGGCATGCCGTAGATCGGCGAAGATTCAACCTCACGTGCCGCGGGGTTCACCACGTCGTTTGCGCCAATCACAATCGCGACATCGACGGTTTCCATCCGCGGATTAATCTCGTCCATCTCGAGGAGCTGGTCATAGGGTACGTCCGCCTCAGCGAGGAGCACGTTCATGTGGCCTGGCATGCGCCCCGCCACTGGGTGAATACCAAAGTTCACTTCACAACCATTGTTCTCCAGCAACTCGGTGAGCTCTTTGACTACATGCTGCGCCTGGGCAACCGCCATACCGTAACCGGGGATGATCGCCACGTTGGTCGCGGCCTCCAAAACATAGTAGGCGTCGTCGACCGAAATCGGCTTGATCTCGCCCTCGACCACGGTTTCCTCACTGGAAACGCTGGCGAAGCCGGAAAACAGCACATTCGAGAGAGAGCGATTCATCGCCTTACACATGATTTGAGTCAGGATGATGCCGGAAGCACCCACCAGCGACCCCGCAACAATCAAGGCGTTGTTGTTGATCGCAAAACCCGCCGCACACGCCGCCAAACCGGAGTAGGAGTTCAAGAGCGAGATCACCACGGGCATATCCGCGCCGCCGATCGGAATCACCGCCATGATGCCAAAGAGCAGTGCCAGGCCGATCACCATGTAGAGCCAGTTAGGATCCGTGGGGTTCATGCAGAACATCACCGCACCGCCGAAGATGCCCAGCACCACAAGCGAATTCACAATCTGCTGGCCAGAGAACGTGATGGCACCGCTGCCAATCGTCTCAGAAAGCTTGCCGTAGGCCACCAGAGACCCCGTCAGCGTCACGCCACCGATCAGAATCGACAGCACGATGGTGACCAAGGTAAAGGTGCCGGAATCGGGGGATAAAGCAGACCAACCTACCAGCAGGGAGGCTGCACCACCCAGACCGTTAAACAGCGCCACCATCTCAGGCATGGATGTCATGGCCACTGCGCGCGCCGCGATGGCACCGACAGCACCCCCTACCACCATGCCCGCGGCGATATAGGTGAAGTCAACAATGCTCTGATCGAGGAGCGCGGCGACGATAGCCACCAGCATGCCGACCGCAGACACCATGTTGCCGCGCCGCGCAGTCGCCGGAGAGCCCAGCATTTTCAGGCCAAAAATAAAGAGACCCGCGGCAATGACGTAGCCCAATTGCGTCATGAGTTCAGTCGTCATGATCAGTCCTCCTTCTTCTTGAAGAAGCCGAGCATGCGATCAGTCACCATGTAGCCGCCAACAACGTTGACGCTGGCAAGGGTGACCGCGCCAACACCGAGCCACATGGCCATGGTTTCGCTACCCGTACCGGCCAGTGCCACGGCACCAACCACTGTAATACCCGAGATCGCGTTTGCGCCGGACATCAGCGGCGTATGCAGGGTCGCAGGCACTTTATTGATCAGTTCGAAGCCGAGGAAAATCGACAACATCAGGATAAACAGCAAATATTCTGCACCGGACATATCAGTTGCCCCCCTCGATAATTTCTTTGATGGTGGGGTGCACGACCGCGCCACCATGAGTGATCACACAACCGGGGAGAATGTCATTCTCCAGATCCAGCACAAACTGCTTGGCCTCGGCATCCCAGGTATCTTCCACCAGGTTAAACATGTTGCTCGCGTACATCTGGGTCGCATCGCGCGGCGCCAAATTGGCGAGGTTGGCGGTGCCCACGATAGTCACGCCGTTGACGTCGACCACCTCATCGGGCACCGAGCCTTCGACGTTACCGCCCGTCTCGGCCGCCATATCAACAATCACCGAGCCCGGTGACATACCTTCAACCATGTCCGCCGTTACCAATACAGGTGGCTTGCGACCAAAGACCTGTGCCGTCGTAATCACGACGTCAGAATCTGCAATCACTGCTTTCTGGGCCTGACGCTGAATCTCTACCTGCTCGGGGGTCAGCTCTTTTGCATAACCGTCTGCCGTCTGGCCCGTATCACCCAAATCAATCTCTAGGAACTTCGCACCCAGCGATTCGACCTGCTCGGCCACCACCGGACGCGTATCGAAAGCTGTCACCCGAGCACCGAGACGCTTGGCGGTGGCGATTGCCTGAAGGCCCGCAACTCCGGCACCGATAATGAACACCTTGGCGGGCTTCAGTGTGCCGGCCGGCGTCATCATCATCGGCATAATGCTCGGCATGTTATTGGCGGCCAGCATGACAGCCATGTAGCCCGCGAGGTTCGCCTGGGAGCTTAGCGCGTCCATCTTCTGACTGCGGGTGGAGCGCGGAATCATCTCCATACTCACCGCCGTCACATTCTGATCGGCAAAAGCCTTGATTAAGTCTTTTTCATTGAAGGGGTCTAAGTAAGACACATGAATGCAACCAGACTTCAGCTGACCGATTTCCTCAATGTCAGGCTTTCTCAGCCTAAGCACCATATCGGCGCTGCCGAGCAGTGCGGAGCGATCTGAACCGATGCTGGCGCCCGCTGCTTCGTAGTCTGCATCACTGATGCCGGCACCTGTGCCTGCACCCGATTCAACGACCACCTCAGCACCGAGCCGCACCAACTTTTTCACCGTCTCGGGAGTCGCGGAGACGCGATTCT
>WTHO01000023.1:0-3211 GCA_011523115.1 Halieaceae bacterium
CTTGGAAAAGACCTTTCGCCGAGAGCTGGCCCTGCACGGTACGCCTATCCGTATTGAGCTTCGCTCTGGTGATAATCCCTATGCGGGGAAACGCAATAAATTAACCCAGCGACAGGTTCAGCGCCGGCGGCGCATGATGAGCCACATCAAGAAGTCAGAAAAGAAGGCGCGTCAGAAAAAGCGCGACGCCTAACTCCGCCAGCGCCTCGCTGTCAGATCCGACCATCAGCAACCGACACCGATCTGATAGCTGCAGCTCATTGGCCAGCGCTCTTTAGAGCGTCTCCCCGTCGGGATAGAGCGCAGATTCCAGCTCAACCAATCGTTTTTGCAACTGCTGACGATCCGCCGACTGGACATTCAGATGGCCAACCTTGCGGCGACTGCGAATGGATTTGTTGTACCAGTGCAGAGTCACGTCCGCCGCCTCGAGCAGTTCATCAGCGGGTGCTCGCCCGAGCAGATTGACCATGCCGGCGAACTGGCCCGGGTTGGTGGCGCCGGGACGGGTGTCGGTAATAGCGCGGATGTGGTTGGTGAACTGCGATGTCACGCCCGCGTTCTGAGACCAGTGACCGCTGTTGTGTACCCGGGGAGCGAGCTCGTTGACGCGTAGCTTTCCGCCCTCATCAAACAGTTCGATGGAGAGCACACCCACGTAGGACCAATGCTCCAGCAGAGTATGAGCGATCTCGGTGGCTTGCGAGATCGTTGCCGCCTGCACGTTGTCGGCGGGCACCTCAGAAGTCAGCAGGATTCCCTCTCGATGTCGATTTTCAGCCAGCGGATACAGCGCAATCTCGCCACTCAGCGAGCGGGCCGCAATCAGCGACAGTTCACGATCGAAGTGAACGGCCCCCTCGACCACCAGGGGAGGCAGGGCGTCCATCTGATCAGCAAGGGCATCCAGCGCTGCGGTGTCGCGCAGCAACCATTGGTTTTGGCCGTCGTAGCCCAGCTCACAGGATTTGACGAAGGCCGGGTAGCCCACCGACTCCACCGCGGCAATCAGTGATGGTGCGTCTTCCACCACCCGAAAGGGTGCGGTATCGATGCCCAGCGACTGGAGCAGAGTCTTCTCTCTACCGCGGTGCTGGCAAACGCGGATCGCGTCAGGGCTCGGTGCAACCCGACAGTACTCAGCCAGCCCCTCGAGTAGGTTTACATTAACGTGTTCCTTTTCAACTGTGACCACGTCAGGTGAACCCAATGCCTCGAAGAGCGCAGCGAAGGGGGTTTCCTCGTCCCACACCACCACTTCACCCAATCCGGCCACGCAGTCTGTGCCTTCCCCCGGGTCCGCGATGAAGGAGAAGTGATGTCCCATCTCCCAGCCCGCGAGGGCCAGCATTCTGGCCAATTGGCCGCAGCCCGCGATCGCGATCCGCATCAGTCGACGGCGTGGGGGACGTTAGCGGTTTGTTGCGCCCGCCAGTGTTGCACCGCGGTCGATAACTCGGGGTCTGAAGTCGCCAATATCTGGGCAGCCATCAGCCCGGCATTGTAGGCGCCGGCTTCACCAATCGCCTGACAGGCAACCGCCACACCTCTCGGCATCTGTACCATAGAGAGCAAACTGTCCAAACCATTTAACTGTTGACTGGAAACGGGCACGGCGATAACGGGCAGATGCGTCATGGAAGCCGCCATACCGGCCAGATGCGCTGCGCCACCTGCACCGGCAATGATCACCTTGATACCGCGATCCGCCGCGCCCTCTGCAAATTCGACCAAGCGGCCGGGTGTGCGGTGCGCTGAGACAACCCGGGACTCGTGGGCAACATTCAGTTCGGTGAGAACGGTCGTTGCAGCCTGCATGGTGGCCCAATCGGATTGGGATCCCATGATGATGCTGACCAGTGGGTGACTCATGCTGTCCTCTCCTGACAGGCAAACTCGGGGCGCTCAAGCGCCGGCAAGGGGCGGAGTCTAGGGGGAAATCGGCGAGACTTAAAGAGAGGCCCGGTGCGGCAAGATTTCACATTTTCTGTATGAATGACAGATATGGGATGTATTTTATTTGAAAATGTCGGGGCGACGCCTAGACTGCCGGCTCTGAAAACCACTGGGTCAGTGGCGAGCAACCGCGGGAGACAAATCATGTCCACATATGCAGAGGCCATCAAGGCCATGGAAGCCAGTTGCGGGCAATCCGGCAACTGGTCCGACATCAGTCCGGAGTACGCAGCGCGCATGCGCCTGCAGAACCGGTTTAAAACGGGCTTGGATATTGCCCGTTACACCGCTGCAATCATGCGCAAGGACATGGCGGACTACGACCGGGATCCCGGCCAGTACACCCAGTCTCTTGGGTGTTGGCATGGCTTCATCGGCCAGCAAAAGCTCATTTCCATCAAGAAGCACTTCGGCAACACCGACAGGCGTTATCTGTATCTTTCGGGTTGGATGATTGCCGCTCTGCGGTCCGAGTTTGGACCGCTCCCCGACCAGTCGATGCATGAGAAAACGTCGGTGCCGTCGCTGATCGAAGAGCTCTACACCTTCCTGCGTCAGGCCGATGCCCGCGAACTTGGCGGCCTGTTCCGGGCCCTGGACAAGGCGCGGGAGGCCGGCAACGAGGTCGAGGTGCAGAGCATCACCAATCAGATCGATCAGTTTCAGACCCACGTCGTGCCGATCATTGCCGATATCGATGCCGGATTCGGCAATGAAGAGGCCACCTACTTACTCGCTCGTCGCATGATCGAGGCGGGTGCCTGCGCCATTCAGATTGAAAATCAGGTGTCAGACGAGAAGCAGTGTGGACACCAGGACGGCAAGGTCACGGTCCCACACGCCGATTTCATCGCCAAGATTCGCGCGATCCGCTATGCATTTCTTGAGCTGGGTGTTGAAGACGGCATCATCGTAGCGCGAACTGACTCCCTCGGCGCAGGTCTCACCAAGCAGATCGCGGTCACACAGGAGCCGGGCGATCTGGGAGACTTGTACAACGGCTTTCTCTGCGGTGACTATATCGAAAGCGCTGATGATATCGACAATGGGGATGTCGTGGTGAAGGTGAATGGCAAGCTACTCAAGCCAGCGCGGCTTGCGTCGGGTTTATTCCAGTTTCACAAAGGGTCTGGTGAAGATCGGGTCGTACTGGACTGCATCACTTCTCTACAGCACGGCGCCGATTTACTCTGGATCGAGACCGAGAAGCCCCACGTCGGGCAGATTGCTGCGATGGTGAACCGTATTCGAGAGG
>WTHO01000023.1:3311-5123 GCA_011523115.1 Halieaceae bacterium
ACCGAGAAGCCCCACGTCGGGCAGATTGCTGCGATGGTGAACCGTATTCGAGAGGTCGTGCCGGACGCCAAGCTGGTGTACAACAACAGCCCGTCCTTCAACTGGACGCTCAGCTTCCGGCAGCAGGTTTTTGATGCCTGGTCCGAGGCGGGTCAGGACGTGTCGGCATATGATCGTGACGCACTGATGGACGCCAGCTACGATGAGACAGATCTGGCGCTCGAGGCGGATGCCCGCATCCAGTCCTTTCAGCGCGACGCGTCGCGGGAGGCGGGTATCTTCCATCACCTGATTACCTTGCCGACCTACCACACGGCTGCGCTGTCTACCGATAACCTGGCCAAGGAGTATTTTGGCGAGGCGGGGATGCTCGGTTATGTGGCCGGCGTGCAGCGCAAGGAGATCCGGCAGGGGATCGCCTGTGTCAAACACCAGAACATGGCGGGCTCCGATATGGGCGACGACCATAAAGAATACTTCTCGGGGGATGCCGCGCTGAAAGCCGCGGGAGAAGATAACACCATGAATCAGTTCGGCTGATGTGAGCCAGTGGTGCGATACTGCGCGGGCGCTTCGGTGCCCGCGCTTGCGTTTGGGGACGCCTCAGCGCACTCTCGCGCTATGAAATGGGAAGAAATCGACCAGCAGGCGTGCTCGGTTGCCCGTGCATTGTCAGTACTGGGCGAGCGATGGACGCTCCTGATTGTCCGGGATGCTTTTCGTGGCACCCGTCGGTTTGATGAATTTCAGCGTAGCCTGGGCGTGACCCGGCACCGGCTGGCGGAGCGCTTGCGCAAGTTGGTCGATGAGGGTGTGCTGACCCGCGTCGCCTATATGGATCGCCCCACGCGCTACGAGTATCGGCTGACACGCAAAGGGCTCGCTTTGTACCCGGTGCTCATGACCCTCAGTCAGTGGGGGGACGACTGGATGGATGACGGTAATGGTCCGCCGACGCACTATCGCCATAGCTTGTGTGGTCATCACACGCGACCGGTACTGACGTGTGCCGAGTGCAGCCAACCTTTGCGCCCAGAGGAGGTTTCGGCACAACCCGGACAGGTTCTGACCGCATATCTGGATTTTCTGCGATCAGAGGGCGAGGAGGTACCGGAGGCGGGGGAATTGGCCCGCGAGGCGGCACGATACTGGGGAGAGCACAGGAGCGAGCAGGGATGAATGAGCAGGTAAACCAACTGGTAATGAATGCTGATCTGGCGGCCATGCCCGGAGGGGCGCTGGACCCCGCGGCGGAGCAGCTGCAGCGCAAGCAACGTCTCGCCGCCGCGCTGCGTATTTTTGGCAAATTCGGTTTTGACGAGGGCGTTGCAGGCCACATTACGGTCCGCGACCCGATTGAGACCGACACCTTTTGGGTGAACCCGATGGGACGCTCATTCAAACTGATGCGTGTTTCAGACCTCATCAGGGTCAGCCACGACGGCGAGATCGTAGAAGGCGATGGTCTGCTGAATGGTGCGGCCTTTACCATTCACAGCCACATTCATCAGGCTCGCCCGGAAGTCACCGCTGCCGCGCACGCGCACTCGATCTACGGCAAGACCTGGTCCTCTCTTGGCAGGCTTCTCGACCCGCTGACCCAAGACGCCTGCGCTTTCTATGACGATCTGGCGTTATTGGATGATTACACCGGTGTCGTTGTCTCCATGAGCGAGGGGGAGCGACTGGCGGAAGCGCTCGGGGACAAGAAGGCAATCGTGCTCAAAAACCACGGTCACCTCACGGTGGGTGAGTCCGTCGATGAGGCGCTGTGGTGGTATGTGACCTTTGAGCGGAGCTGTCAGGCCCAAC
>WTHO01000152.1 GCA_011523115.1 Halieaceae bacterium
CTCAAGCGTGCCAATCTGGTCTTCAAGCCGAAGTTGCCAGGCGGCATCCGACGTATGCGCTCGTATGGCCTGATCCACGCTGAGGCGCTCACTGACTCTAGCCTGCACCGGCACCTCGGGATTACCCGCCTGTTGCCTCGTCACCGCCATTTCAATATTGAACATGGGATTCAGGGCATCTTCCCCGATCCAGCTCACCGGGTAATCACTGCCGAGCGTGACTTTGCCACCGTGCCGAATAATAGATGCCAGCGGGTACATTTGATTAAAACGCCCTTCCCCCAGATAACGCAGCGCCAGTTCATCGTAGTAAAACCAAGTGGGCGTCGTTTGTGCCACGGCACCCAACTGAGCGAAACGCTCGACATCGGCCGCGCTAACGATCTCAATATGGCAAATCGTCGTTCTGGTATCGCTCTCCGGATGGCGTGTTTGCGCGCGCTCAATGGCGTCGAGGGCTGCGCGCACGGCGCCATCGCCAATCGCGTGCAGGTGCAGATCAACATTGCGCTCGTGTGCGGCGGCAACGGCATCGAACATGCCCGGGTTAGGCAATAGCGGCGTCGCTTCGTGACCCTCTGGTTGCGTGTATGGCTCGAGCATGACAGCCGTCTTGGCCTCGACCGTGCCGTCCAAAGAGAGCTTTAATGTGGAGACCGTAAACAGAGGATGCTGATAGTTTTGATTCAGCACCGCCAACTCATCAAGGGCTTCAGGTAATTGCTCGGGCTGATTAACGTAAAGTGACGCCACCATCCTGACCGGGAGTTCACCCGCCTCCGCCATTTTGCGTGCCAAGCGCCGACCGAGCTCCATGGTATCGATCATGCCCGCATCAAATGCTGCGGTGAGGCCCACGGAGGACATCTGTTTAAAGAAGCCCGGCGCAGCAATCTCCAAAGCCTCCGCAGTTACCATCCCCAGCGCCTCGCTGACAGGGTCAATCGCCGCACCTTCTACGAGCCACCCCGTAGGGTTTCCGTCTTCGTCACGTTGAAAAAAATGAGCGCCCGGCACCGGATCGGGCGTGTCTCGAGTAATGCCTGCCGCGGCCAGCGCCAAAGAGTTTGCCCAGGCGGTGTGGCCCCCTTCGTCGACAATCAGTGCAGGCCGATCAGAGACAACTGCATCGAGCTGGGCTGCCGTCGGCCCCGAATCGCCGAAGGCTGGTGCCAAAAAGCCCGACCCCAGCAGCGGATTTTGATAGGGATGGGTGCGGGCGTGCTCCGCGATCGCCGCCAACACCTCCTCAGCGCTTTGATAGGGGCTGAGCTTTACCCCATTGATCAGGGGCAATGTGTCCATGCTGTGGATGTGCGTATCAATAAACCCGGGGAAGACAACTCGGCCACCAAGCTCGATAAGCCGGGTATCGGGTCCGATGTAACGGGCCGCAGCGTCACTATCGCCCATCCAAACCAGTCGGTTTCCCTCAATGGCCAACGCGGAGTAGTGGCTGGCAGTCGCATCCATCGAGTAAACCTTGCCGCCCCGCAATACCCAATCTGCGTCAGCACTGGCAAGCGCCGAAACACAATACAGCAGCGCAGCCGCGCACCGGTAGATCTCTTGCATTCACCGCTCCCTCACGGCAACGACAGGCCCACTCGGATTACCAGAGGCAGTGCGCGCCGCGTTCCTTTTGTTTTGGAATGTCCGTACTATTCACATTTTAAGCGCCAATTTAGCACCGGGAGCACAACATGTCGCAATCACGACCACTTGAAGGCCTGCGGGTCGTAGAGCTAGGGCAACTCCTCGCCGGCCCGTTTGCGGGCACCATCCTCGGATACTTCGGTGCGGAGGTGATCAAAGTCGAACCACCCACAGGCGATCCCATTCGCCAGTGGCGCGAAGTGCGCAATGGCATGTCACTCTGGTACCACTCGCTGGCCAGAAATAAAAAAAGCGTCACTCTGGATCTCAAATCAGAGCGCGGTCGCGAATTGGCCTTTGACTTATTGGCAAAAGCCGACGTTGTTATCGAAAACTTCCGACCGGGGGCCATGGAAAGCTGGGGGTTGGGGCCTGACCAGGTCAAAGCGAAAAACCCCGGCATCATTTATGCTCGGATATCAGGTTACGGGCAGACGGGGCCATTCTCGGAGAAGCCGGGCTACGCATCCGTTACCGAGGGCTATGGCGGTTTCCGTTATATCAATGGAGAACCGGGGAAAGCGCCGGTCCGTCCGAATATCTCACTGGGAGACACCGTCGCTGCGATTCACGCGGCCCTTGGCGTCGCCTTTGCGATCATAGAGAGAAACAACAGTGGTAAGGGGCAGGTGGTAGACGTTGCCCTGTATGAATCGATATTTAATCTGCTGGAGGGCATCGTCCCCGAGTTCGATGGTGCGGGTGTGGTACGCGAACCCTCGGGGACGACCATTACAGGCATCGTACCGACCAATACCTACCTGTGTGCGGATGGCAAGCATGTGGTCATCGGCGGTAACGGCGACTCAATCTTCAAACGCCTGATGACTGAAGCAGGGCGAGAGGACATGGCCAACGACCCAGAAATGGAGCACAACCAGGGCCGTGTCGTGCACGAGCAAAAAATTGATGAAGCGCTGGCCAATTGGTGCAGTCAGCACTCCTCAGCGGACATCATCAGCAAGCTAGAGGCCGCACGGGTGCCGGTTGGCCCCATCTACAGCGTCGAGGACATGATGACGGACCCCCATTACAACGCCCGCGGCATGTTTGAAACCGTGGAGATCGATGGCGAACCACTCAAAATCCCGGCCATTCTGCCCAAACTCTCGGAGACCCCCGGGCGCACCGACTGGCCCGGCGCCGAGATCGGCCACCATAACAGCGAGATATTGGGAGATTTGCTGGGTCTGTCAGAGGAGGACCTTACTGACCTCAAGGCCAATGGCATAACCTGCTGACGGTCACAGCCTGATGAAACTCGATGGCGTTACCGTTCTGGACCTCTCGCTGTTCCTGCCGGGCCCGGCCGCCACCCAGTTGATGGCTGACCACGGCGCGCGCGTGATCAAGGTCGAGAATCCCGCCGCGCCGGAACCCACGCGATCAGCTGACGCATTCCCTTGGCAGCAAGGCGGGGAAACGGTGATGTTTCGCAATACCCAGCGCGGCAAAGAGAGTATCGCGCTGGACCTGAAGTCCACTGCAGGCAAAAAAGCCTTGCTAGCGCTCGCGCGCAAGGTTGACGTAGTCGTCGAGGCGTTCCGCCCCGGGGTCGCTCAGCGTTTGGGTATCGATTACGAGTCGTTGTCTGGCGAAAATCCGGGCCTGGTGTATTGCTCAATTTCAGCCTTTGGGCAAACGGGCCCGTGGAAGGATCGCCCCGCCCACGATACCGCCACAGTCGCCGCCGCCGGGATTCTGGATGTCACTCGCTCCCCCGAGGGAAACTCGGGCCCCGCGATTATCGGCGTACCCATCTCAGACATGCTCTCCTCCTACCTCGCCCTCTCGGGTATTTTGATGGCGCTTTACCGACGACAACTCACTGGCAGCGGCGACTTTGTCGATATCAGCATGTTTGAATCCGTGCTGGCTGCCAGTCCCAATATTTTGGGGCCCGTATTCGGCGGTGATCAGGCGCCCGATCGAATGAAGGAGCGCACCCATGGCGGTCACGCCATGCTCAATATCTATGAGACTGCCGATGGTCAGTATCTGGCACTGGGCGGCGGGGAGCACAAATTCGTCGAGGCGCTTTTCGAGGGATTGGGCCGGCCTGACCTCGTTAAGAATGTGGTGGGCCCAGCGGGCGACAGTCATAAACCCGCCATCGCATTTCTGCGCGATACCTTCCGATCGAAGACGAGGAGCGATTGGGAAAGGTGGTTTGAGGGCCGGGATATCTGTTGGAGCCCGGTGGTTTCTCTCTGGGAGGCTTGGCAATCTGAACATGTCCGCGAGCGCGGCATGCGGTTTCAGGACAGTGATGGCAATGACCACATTGGCTCAGCCATCAAGTTCTCTTCTGAAGCGGCTGAAATCACCACCCGGCTACCCTCAGTAGGGGAGCACACGGCAGCAATCATTGATGAACTCGACCTGACAGATTCGGATCGCCAGTCGATTTTACAAGCTATTTAGTATAATGTCCGGACAACTCAGGCGCAGGGGCGACCAACAGCCCTGATCTGAATCGTATCAATCGCGGTACACATTTTATTCCCAGCCCTCAGGGGTATTTTGTAAGGAGCTCAGCCAATGAGTAATTCGCCTTTTCGCAGGTGCCGACAGTCCTTTGCGGCCCTTCCACTCACTGCAGCAATTTCCGCCGCCGTCTCTACAGGCGCTGCACTGATTCCATCAACGGCAGTAGCACAGCTAGAGGAAGTGGTTGTTACCGCGCGTGCGCGATCAGAATCACTGCAAGACGTCCCGGCAACGGTGACTGCCTTTACCGAGGGGCAGATCGAGAACATGGGCGTCCAACGTGCCGAAGATTTTATTTACATGACGCCCGGCGTCACCTTTGTGAACACGGTGGAGGTGGGCGACAGTTCACTCAGTATCCGCGGGATTAATGGCGCTCGAGATGCTGAAACCAATTTTGCGTTTATTGTCGATGGTGTCCTCTACACCAACCCTTCTGCATTTAACCGAGAATATCCCGATCTCGCACAAATCGAGGTATTGAAGGGGCCGCAAGGCGCTCTATACGGTCGCTCTGCAGCGGCCGGCGCGGTAATCATGTCGACGAAACGACCGACCCAGGAGATGGAAGGCAGCATCAAGGTAGGCGCCGCGGAGTATGGCACTTACTACGGCACCGCGACGATCGCGGGCCCGCTGGGCAGCGATGTAGCCGGCAGACTCACCGTCACGCATCGCAAGACCGACGGCTTCCTCGAGAACATCTATCTCAATGATGACGTGGTCAATGACTACAAGGAAACGGCGATCAGCACTCGACTTGTGTTCGACCCGTCCGACACCCTGTCGATCGATACCAAGTTGCGCTACTCAGATGTCTCGGCTGCTTCTATCGCTTTCAACGCGGCGTTTGAACTGCCTTTCTTTGTGGGCGCCTTGAGCGGTCTCAATGGGTTTGCCGCACCGGATTACGATAGTGCCGGTGCTTCGGTCGACGTGAATGATTTCAAATATGTGTACGGACCCAACAT
>WTHO01000282.1:0-14746 GCA_011523115.1 Halieaceae bacterium
CGGTCGACCGCAGCACCGCCGACGGCTTCAACCCGCGCGGCGCGCTCCGCATTAGAGACCATGCCCACCACATCAAGACCACTACTTACGGCACTGCGCAGGCAGTCATAGCCGGTCCCCGTCGAGGCGCCCTCAACAAACAGCCGCTTGTTGGGCTCGATATCGAGCGTGTGATAAAGCGCGCGGTGGATCGTTCCCAATGTCAAACCATAGGAGCCCGCCTCTTCGAAGCTAAGGCTAGGCAGTTTCGGATGTAGCTGTGGCCCTTGCACTGTCAGGAACTGCGCGTGGCTTCCGTCGTTGCGCTCGTACCCCTGAATGCGGAAGTCCGCCGCCATGGGGTCGAGCCCCTGATCAGGTGAGAGCAACTCGCTTTGACCAGAGTAGACGGTGCAGACATCACCGACCGTGAGGCGGCCCTCTGCGATCAACTCGCTCCCTAGGCGAACAATCATTGCCACGCCGCCCGATCCCGTGACCTGCACATCGGCATCACGGGCGTCGAAGGGGGATACAGGAATACCCGTAATCGCCCAGATATCGTTGAAGTTCATCTCGGAGGCCAGCACGTAGACCAACGCCTCGTTGGGCTCTGGCTCAGGAGTCTCAAAGATCAATTTGATTTCGGCGTCGACCGGGTCGCCGTGGGCGGGCTTACCGTCCTCGGCAGACTTGGGCACGCCGTAGCCATATTGATAACGCGGGATTGGCGTGACCCCCGGGAAGAAACTCGCGCCCATGGGCAACAGATCGCCCGACGCCAACAGATCGTCGACTTGCTCGCCAGAGGCAGTAGGTGCGACTTCAGCATACTGCGTCGGTAGCGGTGCACTGCGCTTTTCAAGAAATGCGGTGATACCCGTCGGTCCGGATTCGGGGTCGCAGACTGCCTCAGCAAATAGCTCAGCCTCGTGCAGCAGACCGGCGGACTGGCCCTTTTCAGCACCGACTGCCACCGCATCTAAAACGCGCGCGACCTGCTTTTCGCGACCGCTGGCTCGAATCTGTGCCAGTGCCTGTCGCAAGGCCGGTTGCTCAAGAATGGCCTCGGAGTATGCGATCGCCTCATCGCGAGCAGTCAGCGCCTTCTGGTGCTCGTCCTGGGCCGCTGCTAGCGGGCCACTGTTGGCGAAGTAGTCGCGCAGGCGCGCCATGGCGACCTCTACGGGGGAGGCGGCGGCTTCCGTTACCACCTCGTCAACCAGACCACAGTCGACGGCCTCTGAGGTGGAGATATTGCGACCGCTGACCATCAGGCGCAGCGCTTCAGCCATACCAGCCTCGCCGCGCCGGCGGTGCAGCTTGCGGACCAGTCGCTGCGTGCCGCCATAGCCCGGCAGCAGATTGAGGTTGATTTCGGGTTGACCAAACTGTGCATGCTCTGCGGCAATCACATAAGAACAGGCCAGTACCAGTTCGTTACCGCCACCGAGTGCCGGCCCGTTTACCGCCGCAATCACCGGCTTGCCGAGTTGCTCCAGCGCGGCAAATGCGGCCTGCGCGGCATTGGGCGGCGTGCGTGCCGACTCTATATCGCCGGCCTCGCCGACTTCCAACAGTTCCTTGACGTCGGCGCCGGCAACAAAGGCGCCGCGGGCACCCGTAATCACCACCGCGTCGACATCATCCTGATGCTCGAGTTGCTGCACGACGGTATGGAGCTCGTCGAGGGTCCGTTCGTTTAAGGCATTGACGGGTGGGTGGTTAATGACCAATAGCGCGACTTTATGATCTTCATCAAGACGATGGGTTTCAACGCGCAGGTAGCGCCAGGTCTGAATAATCTGCCGCGCCTCGGCGAGGCGGCCAAAGTCGCGCCACTGCGCCACGGCGCTTTGGATTTCTTCCACGGATTCTGGGTTACGCAGCGTGGAAAGGTCGCCCAGCGGCTGATCCAGCAAAATAGCACGCAGTGTTCGCCGCATGTATTTGCCCGATCGTGTTTCCGGAAAGGCTGATACCACCAGAAAATCAGAGGGCACCGCGGTGGCGCCTTTTTCGGTGCGGACCAGATTCTGAAGGCGGGACAGGTCCTCGTCGGATAATTTACGACCCGCTGCCGCGACCAAGAACGCGACTGGCGTCTCGCCTTTTTCATCATGGGGGGCGCCTACTACGACCACATTGCCCACGGGAGAATCCTGCCGCAGGGTCTTGTCGCGCAGTATTGCGCCCTCAATCTCTTCCGTACCGATGCGGTGGCCGGAGACGTTAATGACGTCATCGGATCGGCCGTGAAGGGTAAACGCACCCTCGTCACCACGGCGCGCGTAGTCGCCCTGGGTGTAGGTGAGTTCGCCGTCCCATCGGCTGAAATAGACCTCGGTGAAGCGGTCAATATCGCCCCGCCAGTCGCCGGAGCCCAGCGTGTCGCCATCGCCCCACAACGTGCGTGCCAGATAAGGGTAGGGCTGGTTAATCACCAGTTCTCCCTTTTCGCCCGCTTCAGCTTCACGCCACTGGGTGACGGTGCCTTTATCGCTGGTTTCCTCAACGATGCGCACCTGCGCCTGAATCCAGGGCAGAGGCCAGGTTTTGGCGTCGGCATCCAGCGGTTTAAATCCGCCCCACGGACAGGAGAAGACGATCCCACCGTGCTCAGTGGCCCAGTAGGAATTGATGTAATGCGCGCAGATATTGTCCATCGCGAACCTCTGCACGGCGGGCGACACGGGTTCGGCGCAGAAGGTTCCGACCTTGAGCGTCGACATGTCATAGCGAGACATTTCCTGGGTGCTCGCCGGGTCTGTCATCACGGCCTTGAGGAAAGTCGAGCCCGCTTTGAACAAGGTCACCTTGTTGCGCTCGATAATCGACGCAAATCGCCCGGCATGGGGGAAGAGCGGCGAGCCCTCTGCGATCACTGTGGACATGCCGAAGGCCAATGGCGCGGCGATCAGATAGGACTGGCCCGTAATCCAGCCCGGGTCCCCAATGACATAGAGACAATCATCCTGATTGGCATTGAAGACCGTTCGCATGGTGTGGGTCACACCGGCTAACCAGCCGCCATGCGTGTGCACGACGCCTTTGGGTTTGCCCGTTGAACCTGAGGTGTAAATGATGAAGAGCGGCCAGTTAGCCTCAACGGGGACCGCCGGTATGGTGGCGCCCACTGCCTGCCAGAAGGCATTGTCATCCAATCCATCCAGGCCAGCACGATCAGCCACCTTGGCATCTGCCAGCATCTCGGCTTCAACCTTCGCTACCAAGTCGTGTGACCAGCTATCCCGGCTGTGCTCAACGATGTCGTTACCGGTGTAGCGCACCACAATGACATGACTGACATCATGGCCGACATTAGCCAGCTCACTGGCCACAGTGGTTCTCAGCTCCGCAATGACTTCCGGTGCCGTACCGCGCTCGCGCTCCAGTGCCAGACCCAGTTCGCGCATGACGTCGGCACGTTCGAGGGTGATCTCCCCCGCAACCGCGTCGGCCACCTGAGATTCAAGGCGCTCCGCAACGTCTGCCGGTAAACG
The DNA here is from genome assembly GCA_011523115.1 of Halieaceae bacterium. GTDB lineage: Bacteria > Pseudomonadota > Gammaproteobacteria > Pseudomonadales > Halieaceae > Luminiphilus. The sequence goes on from WTHO01000282.1 coordinate 3,483, forward strand.
TGATTTCAAGGTATCAGACAGCGCCTTCAATGCGGCTGGTCTGGGCACGTAATTATCCAATGCGGGGTCGGCATAGGTGCTCTTGTAAGGCACGACCTCGGCGTTTCGATAGCCACCGTCGGCTGTGATGACGACTTTAGCGCCCGCGTCGTGGATGCGGTCTGAAAGTGTTTTTGCCGAGAAGCCACCAAAAACGGGGGTGTAGATGACGCCGAGTCTCTGCGCAGCCAGTATGTAAAAAATCTGCTCGACGATGTTGGGTAAGTTCAGCGCGATGCGATCGCCGGCGCTGAGTCCCAGGTGCTTGAGCACCCGTGCACGCAAAGCGACCTCGATCAGCAGTTCTCGATAACTCAGCCGTTGTTCAAATACCGGGCCACCACGACCCTCATTCTTGGAGGGGTCCCATCGATCTCCCTCGAAAACAACAGACTGCTGAGCGCCCCTTCCTGCAAGGACGTGGCGGTCCAAAAGGTTAAAGCAGGCATTGGTTTGGCCGTCGACGAACCATCTGAAGAAGGGCGCGGCGCTGTCATCCAGCGCGGTGCTCCATGGCATCCATTCGGCGGCGGTTTCCGCGCCCTCAGCCGATACCGCATGCCAGCCAGACCAATTACCCTGCTCACCTTTCGAAACCCATTGGTTTGCTGCGGAGTCGAACCAGTGCAGTTCCCGGGCAGCGATCGATGCGTGGTAATCAGCGGGGTCGCTCACTGCGTGGGTGCGCGCCCGTTCCTCGTCTTGCTGGGATGTTAAAAGACCCCATTCCCCGTCGTGATGTGTCACAACGCCTCCTCTCTCTCAAAAGGCGGCGGCCGCCAAGCCCCGGAAAAACCGGTCGCTTGCAGACGCGCACCCTAATGTGTTCCCGGCGATACGGCATGCCCGAAGCGACAGAGTCATCCCCAGAGTGGCCTTCTTTGCCTGATGGCAAGCGGCCTGTAGACACTGACATTCGGGGTACGCCAACTATTACCATCTGGATCACTTGTTTTGACGCGACAAAAGCTTCAGCGGGGGGGTGTCGCGTGCCATTAGGAAGACTCTGGGCCCAGCTATCATGACGGCGCCCTCAAGCAACGCTATGCTCCGTGTTGCTGCGAGTGATTCATCCGCAAAAAACTTAGGTCTGAGTGGCTGTGCAGCTAACCCGACAGGACATCATCATGACAGCACGCTCGCATCCCCTCGACCGTTATCTCAATACCTTGGGTGAGGGGTTAGTCGACTGGATCGGAGTGCGGCCTCGCAGACGCGAGCCGCTGATGGCTGTGCCGAATGTTTTAGCAGTCGCTGATAGGGGCTTGGAGGGCGATCACCGTATGGCCAAAACGCCGGGCTCGGGACGGCAGGTTACCCTGATCTCAGCTGAATTTATTGACCATATTGCTGCTCAGTTGGGCGTAGAGGCGCTGCATCCCAGTCGTTTACGCCGCAACATCGTCATCTCCGGGATCAACCTCAATGCGCTCCGCCGGCAGCGATTTTGGGTTGGGGAGGCGCTCTTCGAGGCGAGTCAGCTTTGCCACCCCTGCGCGAGGATGGAGGCCGAGTTGGGCCCGGGCGGCGTGATCGCGATGTACGGCTACGGCGGGCTCTGCGCCAAGATTATTAGTAGCGGAGACATCGAAGTGGGTGCGGCCGTCAGGTGGCTGGGGCGCTCACCGTGAGTTGGAACCCCTTAGCGCTGCCAGCTGATCAGGTGTTGCTGGTCGCCCTCTCTGTGGGCTTGGCGGCCCTCATCAGAGCGTTTACCGGGTTTGGTTTTGCGATGCTCGTGGTGCCCGCCTTCTCTCTATTTTTGTCGCCCGGCGATGCCGTCGTACTGAGCGCTGTGCTGGCGCTTTTGCTGGGGCTGATGAGTTACCGATCCTGGTGGGGTCTGTTTCCGGTAGCGCCTGCTAAATTCATGTTGATGGGTGCTGTGCTTGGCACAGCTATCGGCGTCTGGTTTTTGGCATCGCTCTCGGTGACCGAATTCCAGCTGTGGATCGGGGTGCTGGTGGTCATTGCTTCCATCGTGCTGTCTCGCTTTACGCCCAGTGAGAGACCTGCCTCAGGAGCGACTTCGCTCGGCACCGGCGTGGCGTCAGGGCTAATGAATGGCGCATTTGCGATTCCGGGTCCACCGGTCATTCTCTATGTTATCGCCACCATGACTGAAGCAACCCAGTCTCGTGCGTTTCTGATGATGTTTTTCTGGTGCTCGAGCATTGTGTCGCTGGCCATGTTTGCACTGGCAGGATTGGTAACGCCGAGGCCGTTTCAACTGCTCTGGGTGGCGCTGCCAGCGATGTGGCTGGGTAATCAGGTTGGAGATTGGGCCTTCACTCGCTTTGCTGGCGCGGCCTACCGGCCTTTCGTCGTGGGGTTATGTGTTTTGATCGGACTGACCATCTCGGCGAAAGCCATCTGGTGGGGCTAATCACTGTTTTACATTATCTCGCACGATACGCGCTTTCTGTCTTTGCCAGTCGCGATCGCGCTCAGTTTCTCGCTTGTCGTGGAGTTTCTTGCCGGTCGCCAAGTCGATGCGCGCCTTCACCAGATGTCCTTTCCAATACAGCGCGGTGCACACGCAGGTTTGACCCTTTTGCGTGACACCGGCGTTAATTTGTGCCAGCTCTTTTTTATGCAAGAGTAGTTTTCTGGTGCGGGTCGGATCCGATACGAAGTGCGTCGATACCGTATCAAGTGGCGTAATGTTTGCTCCCAAGAGAAACGCCTCCCCACCCTTCATCAGCACGTAGCTGTCAGTCAGCTGCACTTTGCCAGCCCGAAGAGATTTGACCTCCCATCCCGCCAGTGAAACGCCCGCCTCAAAGGATTGCAGCAGGTGATAGTCGAAGCGTGCTCTTTTGTTCTGGGCGATGGTATTGTCTGACGGTTTGTTGCGTTTGGATTTCGCCATGCGGGCATTATACGGGCGTGCGTTCCAGACCGCGCCGGTATTCTTACATTCCAACACAGGCCCGAGGATTCGAGCAGGGGTTGATTGTGCTGGATGACAACATCCCTCAACCATGGCGGGCGCGGACCACCTTGGTGTTGACACTGACGTTGCTAGCCATGGGTCTCGGCAATATCCAACGGATGCCGTTTTTGATGGGGGAGTACGGCGGGGCGCCGTTCTTCGTCTCTTACCTTATTGCGCTGTGCTTGTTGAGCGTTCCGGTGCTAATTGCCGAGGTGACCGTCGGCAGTTTGGGCAGAGGCTCTCCCGGTCTCGCAATACATTGGGCCGCGAGTACCGCCAACGTGGACTCACGTTGGCGGTATCTGGGTGTGGCGCAAGCACTGCTGGCATTGCTGCTCGCTGCTGTCGCGTCATTCATGGCCGCATGGTGTCTGCACTGGGCCGGCACCTTGTACTCGGGTACGTTGGCGTCAGCCAGTGCCGTCGATGTGGCGCAGGCTTTCACGATGCGCCTCGATGATCGCGCCGCCCAATTGATGCCGATGCTGATCGTTCTTGCCGTATCCGGAGCAATATCGGCTATGGGTATCCGGGTCGGTATGGGGTTGCTGGCTTGGGTATGCCTGCCGGCAGTTGCCGTCACCTTATTCGGCGTGCTGGACTTTATTTTTTTCTATAGCGATTTGCGACCGGTTGAGGACTTTGTTTTCGCGCGACGTCCGAGTGACTGGAGTGTCGAGGCATTCTCGCAGGCGGTTGTTGCAGCCGGTATGACCCTCGGTGCGGGGCTTGGCGTGGGGATGGCGCTGGGTGCGCAGGCACCGCCGGGCCTGCCATGGGGGCGGTCGGTGCTCGCCGTTGCTGTGCTTGATACGACTTTTCTCATTGTCACAGCGGTCATCATTTCAGCGCTGTTATTCGGGGCCAATGTCTCGCCGCAGGGCGGCCTGTCTGCTCTGTTGGTGGGTGTGCCCTACGCCTTTGCGAATCTCCCGCTTGGCGAAACGTATGGTGCACTGTTCTTTTTCGCGATGGCACTGATTTCCTGGAGCGCAGTGGTGGTGCTCTACGAGCCCGCACTGATGCTGCTAGCTAACGAGTGGGGCCTGGGTCGAGTGAGTGGCGCCATCCTGACCTCCACGATCACCGCGGTCACCGCAGCGATAGCTTTGTTCAGTGCTGATGCACCGCTATTGGACGTCGGGTACTGGGTGACTCGATCGTTCCTTCCTGCCAGTATTCTCGTCACGGCGCTCTTTGTTGGTTGGGTCTTGCCTAGGCCAATATTGCGCGGTGAACTCTTTCGTGAGCCCGCGTGGCTGTTTCGGCTGTGGTGGTGGTTGCTCCGCTGGTGTGCGCCTATTTGTTGCGTGCTGTGGTTGATCTTGGGTTAAACCGAGTGTGCCTGAGCGGGTAGCGGTCGTGTTCTGTACACTGCGTCGATGACTCTGATCGAGCGAAGCGCCCTGTTGCCACACTCTGCCGAGCAAATCTTTGATTTGGTTGCGGATATCGAGCGATACCCCGAATTTCTGGAGGGTTGCGTGGGTGCGCACATTCTCGAGCGCACAGAGCATTCAGTGACCGCCACGCTGCGATTGTCCAAGGGTGGGATCAGTCACGGTTTCACGACCCAGAATACGCTCAAGCGTCCAGAGTGCATGGAGCTTAAGTTGATAGAGGGCCCTTTTGAGGCGTTTTCAGGGCATTGGGTTTTCAGGCCGCTGGGGGAGGGCGCCTGTAAGGCGTCGCTGCGTCTCCAGTTTGAGCTTGCTGGCGGACTCGCCAGCGTGGCCATCGGGAAATTATTCGATAAAGTTGCACTCGATCTGGTAGACGCCGTAGTCAGGCGTGCAAGCCAGAAATTGGAGCCAGCCAGATGAGTCACACAATTGCGATTGAGGTTGCCTACGCGCTGCCAGACAAGCAGCGAATCATCAAGCTCGATGTGCCCGAGGGCACCACGGTGATGCAGGCGGTCATCATGAGCCAGATGGACTCCATTTTTGAAGATCTGACACTCAGTGAGGATCTGAAGCTGGGCGTCTGGGGCAAAGCGGTCACCGCTGATCGCGCCCTCGTGGCGGGTGAGCGGGTTGAGATCTATCGTCCCTTATTGGTCGATCCAAAAGAGGTGCGTCGAGCCCGTGCGGCGCGCGCGAAGGCGGCACGCAGCGAGAGTGAGCTTCAGGACGCTTCTGAGGCGTCTTCTGCTGATGGAGCTTGACCCCAGTCCGGTGCATCCGGACCTTCCGCACGAACCAATTCGTCTCCATCGAACCACAGCGTCAATTGTGTCGTGACGAGGGTAGTGGTGCCATTACGCAGCAGGTAGCGGTAGTCCCAGCGGTCGCTGTGAAAGGCATCTTCGATCAGCGGCGTGCCCATGATGTAGCGAACCTGCCGACGATTGAGCCCCGGGCGCAGCTGCTCGACCATCTCCTCAGTGACCACATTGCCCTGCTCCACGTTGATGCGATAAACCCCCGGAAAGCCAATGTTACTGCCGCATCCGACCATGGCGGCCAGCAAACAGCTGAAGACAGCAACGCGAAAATGAGGGATTACCGGGAGCACGTTAACTTCCAAGGCGTAAGACGGGCTGGCATGATACCCGACAAAGACCCCGTCAGAGAACTGTTCAGGTATGTCCTCCGAAAATCGTGAACTGAAAAAAGCGGGACTCAAAGTCACCGCGCCGCGGCTGAAGATCCTTTCAATGCTGAGCGATGCATCGGGTCAGGGCGATCATTTCAGCGCCGAGGACCTTTATCAGCGTTTACGCGACACGGGCGAAGATATCGGCTTGGCGACGGTGTACAGGGTGCTCACGCAGTTTGAAAGCGCGGGGCTGATCATCCGGCACAACTTCGAGGCGGGCTATTCTGTTTTCGAGATGGCGTCGGACCACCACCACGATCATATGGTGGATGTGGATACTAGCGAGGTGATCGAGTTCATAGACGAGGAAATTGAGCGTCGTCAGCACTTGATAGCCGAGCAGCACGGTTACGAAATTATCGATCACTCTCTGGTGCTTTACGTCCGGAAAAAACCCGAGGCCTAGCTGTTTTCCAGCATCTCTCTGGCGTGGGCCAACGTGCTCTCGGTCAGCTTTGAGCCGCCTAACATTCTGCCGACTTCCTCAACCCGGCCCGCTTCAGTGAGTAAAGTGAGCTCTGAGTGCACGCGGTCTTCGCCTGTCTTGGTGACAAGAAAATGTTGGTTACCTTTGGCCGCAACCTGAGGTTGGTGCGTCACAACCAATACCTGACTGCTGGCGCCCAATTGTGCGAGGAGCTCCCCCACCACTTCAGCGACGCCTCCCCCGATGCCGACATCGACCTCGTCGAAGATCATGGTGGGTGAGGTCGCGGTATCGGCAGCCACGACCTGAAGCGCCAGGCTGATTCGAGACAGTTCTCCACCCGAGGCGACCCTGCTGAGTGGACCCGGGGCCGCGCCGGGATTGGTGCTGATCAAAAACTCGATGTCCTCTGCGCCGCGCGGATCGGGATTGTCGTCCTTGAAGGGAATCAGCGCGATGTCAAATACGCACCTTCCCATCGCAAGCCGGTCCAGCATCTCCATCACGCGTTGCGAGAGTTTGATGGCTCCCTGCTGTCTCAGAGCAGACAGCTTGTCGGCCTGGGTTCTCCAGGCCAGCGCGGTATCTGCCATCGCTTTCTCCAGCGCCTCCAACTGCTCCGATCCGCCGGTCAGCGCCTCGAGCTCGGTGTGTAAATCAGTCAGCAACTCGCCGAGGGCGTCGGGTTGGACGCGGTGTTTGCGTGCCAGATCGTGCAGTGCGCTCAAGCGTTCCTCGGTTGCCCGCAATCCCTCGGGATCCAATTCCAATGACTCGGCGAAACGCGATGTCTCGGCTTCGGCCTCATCAAGTTGAATGAGCGCAGACTGCAATAACTCTCGAAGATTTTCCGTCGCCTCGGACCGCATCCGGTCGTCGTTGGCAAGCTGCACCAATCGTGCAAGCTGATCCCGCTGCGTCTCGCAGCCGGCGGCGATGTCATTGGCGCAGTCAATGATGAAAGCGGCGTTGGCGAGCAGCTTGTGGCGAGCCTCCAATTCATCCATTTCATCGGGTTGTGGATTGAGGGTTTCAAGCTCGGCAATTTGGTAAGAGAGCAGCGCTTTTCGCGCGTCAGCTTCCTCGGTTTTACCCGCCAGTCGAGCGTGCTCCTCCTGCAGTACCCGCCAGCGCTGCGCCGTCTCGCTGACCTCGACAATCAGTGCCTCGCCGCCTGCATAGGTGTCCAAGAGGCTTCTCTGAGTGGGCCGGCGAAGCAGCGATTGATGGGCATGTTGTGAATGTATGTCCACTAGCAACTGCCCGAGATCAGCGCAGTCAGCGAGTGTCGCAGGGGAGCCATTGATGTAGGCTCGCGAGCGCCCCTCTGCGGATATGGTGCGGCGCAATATACACTCGCCAGACGCGTCGAGGTCCCGCTCTGAGAGCCACACTCGCGCGCGGGTGTTCTGACTCACATCAAAGCTGGCCGCGATGTCGGTGCGCGCCGCGCCGGGTCTCACTGCCTTGGGGTCCGCGCGATCACCGACGCACAGACCCAGCGCGTCGAGCATGATGGATTTTCCGGCGCCGGTTTCACCGGTGATGGAGGTCATCCCCGGGTGCAGGTCGACCTCCAACCGGTCGACTACGGCATAGCCCTGAATCGCGAGGTTAAGGAGCATAGCGTTCATATTAGCTTGTTGAGCGGCTGTTATAGCGCAGGGCGACGGCGCTGTGAACATCTGATGCGTGCAGCATGTGCCACGATGAGTGACGCCCTATCGGGTCGGAGGAGACACCGTGGTTTCTCGAGCGTTCACGCCTGTTGAGCGTTCTGGGTGCTTTGTTGCGCGCCCGGCCTGTGCTACAACACAGGGGTCTGGATCTTCAGAGGCATAATGTGGAAGCCCTGTCGCCCCGCGCTTCATCGCTGCTAAAAACCCTTGTAGAAATGCACATCCGCGAGGGGCAACCCATTGCGTCGAAAAACCTACAAGGTGAAAGCGGGTTGTCTGTGAGTTCGGCAACGGTGCGCAACATCATGTCTGAGCTTGAAGATCTCGGTTATCTGGCCTCGCCCCACACCTCTGCCGGTCGAGTCCCCACCCCGCAGGGTTACCGTTTCTTTGTCGACAGCCTGTTACAAGTGGGTCCTGTGGAGGAGGATGCGGTGTCAGTATTGAACGCTGGCCTCAACCCAAACCGCAGTTCCAGCGAGCTGGTCCAAAGTGCGTCGAACCTTCTGGCGCAAATCACCTACCAGACCGGCATCGTGACCGTGCCGAAGCCTGCTGCAAGTCAGTTACGGCAAATCGAGTTCTTGCCGCTCTCAGGTGATCGCGTGTTGGTGATTCTGGTCATCAATGAGCGGGAGGTACAAAACCGCATTATTCAAATGCCTCGGCCAATGACCGAGGAGCAACTAAAGTCGGCGGCTGACCTGATCAACCTGCGCTATTCCGGTAACGATCTCGCACATGTGAAACAACACATCGTGCGAGAAATGGCTGAGGCGCGCACAAAAATTGATCGCTACCTCGAGGCGGCTCTGGAGCTTGCGCAAGCGGCAATTGACTCAGAACAGGAGGCCGAGAGTGTCGTCGTCACAGGCGAATCGAGTTTGCTCAACCAGGCTTCGCCTGAGGACATTCAGAAGCTCCGTGAATTATTCGATGCTTTCGAGCGGAAGCGCGATTTACTGGACTTAATGGAGCGCTGTTCCAAGGCGGATGGTATCCAGATCTTCATCGGTGAAGAGGCCGGATTCGACGTGTTCGGTGATTTCACCGTCATTACGGCCCCTTACGCACAAGGTGCTCAGTCACTCGGGGTACTGGGGGTCATCGGTCCTACTCGCATGGCATACGAAAGGGTGATTCCCATTGTTGATGTAACGGCCCGCATGCTGAGTGCAGCGCTTTCCCGTTGAACCCCGCAAGGCTTGCCAGACCAGCGTCCCGGTTTTCGCTTGCTACCGTAGTAGCGGGCAGCGTGGCCAATTCAGGGTGTTTGACACCCTCTCGGAGCAATCTGTCCTAGGGTGCGTTTGCCGCTTCTAGTAAAAAAGCGTGCCCAAAGCCTTGAAATCGTTATCTCTCCCCCCCAAATCGGACTCTGCGCGCGCGTGATTGCTGCAGTTGCAGGACACTGTCCGCGATACGCATGCCAGGCCACAGACGAGACAGACGACAGATCGGAGAACAACCATGGTGGATGAACGACCCGACGAGCCTACCGAGGAAGAGGGTGATCCTCATCACGCGGAGGCGGCAGACAGCGCCCAGATAGTAGAGGGTGATGACGAGGGGTTAGTCGATACTGAAGGTGATGCGGCCGTCCCCTCCGAGGAGGATGCCGGCGTTGCAGAGCTTGCGGCAGAGCTTGAAGCCGCGAAAGACGCCGCGCTCAGAGCGCAGGCCGACGCCATGAATGCGCAACGTCGTGCTGAGCAGGAAATCGAAAAAGCGCGAAAATTTGCGCTGGAGCGTTTCTGTGGCGATCTGTTGAGCGTGGTCGACAACCTCGAGCGCGCCTTGGAATCGAGCGGAGATGAACAGGGCAGCGCAGCACTGGCCGAGGGCGTTGAGTTAACCCGGAAGGGCTTCATGGACGTGCTCGCAAAATACGGCGTTGAAGCGGTGGACCCAACGGGTGAACCCTTCGACCCTGAGACAGCGCAAGCTATGAGCATGGTTGAACAGCCGGATGCAGAGCCCAATTCGGTCGTGGCAGTGATGCAGAAGGGCTACCTGCTTAATGGAAGGCTACTGCGGCCTGCCATGGTGATGGTCGCCAAAGCGCCCAGCGCTGAGTAAGGCGTATTAGTTACAGCGAATAGCGGTTGAATTTGAGTCCGCAACCCCCATATCAGGATACAAGGAAGCAAGTCGGCGAAGAGCCGCCGGCGCACAGGAGAAAGCAACATGGGTAAGATCATCGGTATCGACCTGGGCACCACCAACAGCTGCGTGTCTGTTCTGGAGAGCGGGAAGCCCAGGGTCATTGAAAACGCTGAGGGCGGCCGGACAACGCCATCCATCGTCGCCTACACAGACGACAACGAAATTTTGGTGGGCCAGTCGGCCAAGCGGCAAGCCGTTACCAATCCAACCAACACCTTGTTCGCGGTGAAGCGGCTCATCGGTCGTCGCTTCGAGGACGATGTGGTCCAGAAGGACATCAAGATGGTGCCCTATCAGATCGTCAAGGCTGAAAGCGGTGACGCGTGGGTACAGGTCAATGATGACAAGATGGCGCCGCCGCAGGTTTCAGCCGAAGTCCTGCGCAAAATGAAGAAGACCGCGGAGGAGTACCTCGGCGAAACGGTGACTGAGGCGGTGATCACAGTACCGGCATACTTCAATGATTCGCAGCGGCAGGCCACCAAAGATGCGGGTCGGATCGCGGGTCTTGAGGTCAAGCGGATTATCAATGAGCCCACCGCGGCGGCGCTTGCTTATGGCATGGACAAAGCCCAGGGCGATCGCACTGTCGCTGTCTACGATTTGGGTGGCGGCACCTTTGACATCTCTATCATTGAAATTGCAGAGGTTGATGGAGAGCATCAGTTTGAGGTCCTGGCCACTAACGGTGACACGTTCCTCGGCGGTGAGGACTTTGACCTTCGGCTGATTGAATTTCTCGCCGATGAGTTCAAGAAGGAAAACAGCATCGATCTGCACAACGATCCGTTGGCTCTGCAGCGGCTTAAAGAGGCTGCTGAGAAGGCCAAAATCGAGTTGTCCAGCTCGCAGCAGACCGAGGTGAATCTGCCCTACATCACTGCGGATGCCACCGGACCCAAACACCTGGTTGTGAAGTTGAGCCGTTCGAAATTGGAGGGCTTGGTGGAAGATCTGGTAAAGCGGTCGCTCGAGCCTGTAAAGATCGCGCTGGACGATGCGGGTTTATCTCCGGCGGAGGTGCACGACGTTATTTTGGTGGGCGGCCAGACGCGAATGCCGATGGTGCAATCGGCCGTTGCCGAGTTCTTCGGTAAAGAGGCGCGGAAGGATGTGAACCCCGACGAGGCGGTAGCAATGGGTGCCTCGATTCAAGGGGCGGTGCTCGCGGGCGACGTCAAGGATGTTCTGCTACTGGACGTCACGCCATTGACATTGGGTATCGAGACAATGGGTAGCGTCGCAACGCCGTTGATTGAGAAAAACACCACTATCCCGACCAAGAAATCGCAGGTGTTCTCAACCGCTGAGGACAACCAGACGGCGGTAACCATTCATGTCGTGCAGGGTGAGCGCAAACAGGCAACACAGAACAAGTCTCTGGGGCGCTTTGATTTGGCGGATATTCCGCCCG
>WTHO01000282.1:14846-18491 GCA_011523115.1 Halieaceae bacterium
CAGGCAACACAGAACAAGTCTCTGGGGCGCTTTGATTTGGCGGATATTCCGCCCGCGCCACGGGGGATGCCGCAGATTGAGGTGACTTTTGATCTGGATGCCAACGGTATTCTCAATGTGTCTGCCAAGGACAAGGCCACCGGCAAGGAACAGTCGATTCGTATCACCGCCTCGGGGGGACTCTCTGAGGACGAGATCGAACAGATGGTGCAGGATGCAGAGGCAAACGCCGAAGCGGACAAGAAGTTTGAGGAGCTGGTGGCTGCCCGAAATACTGCGGATGGTATGGTGCACGCCGCGCGCAAGACTCTCGAGGAGGCCGGGGAGCACGCCACGGATGAGGAGCGTGCCGCCATCGAGGCAGCCATTGCCGAGACAGAAGAGGCAATCAAGGGTGATGACGCCGCTGCGATGGAGGCCGCAACCACAAAACTGACTGAAGCCACGGGAGGCGTTGCGCAGAAGATGTATGCGGCGCAGCAGGCCGAGGGCGCAAGCAGCGATACGGCCACCGAAGAGGCGGATGACGCGGATCAAGGCGATGTCGTTGACGCTGAGTTTGAGGAAGTTAAAGAAGACAAACGCGCCTGATCGAAGTCATCGGTCGAGGGCAACGCGTGATAGCGGCGCCCCAATACAAGCCCAGTGTGAGGGCAACACTCCAGACGCGGGTCATGGCAAGTTCCATGTCACCCGCGTCCGTTTTTCAAGAGGGAGCGTGGTGTTTGTAAGAACCCATGCCTGAATTATGTCTAAACGCGACTATTACGAAGTGCTTGGAGTTGATCGATCAGCCTCTGAGCAGGACATCAAGAAGGCATATCGCCGTATCGCGATGAAATACCACCCGGACCGCAATCCGGACGACGCCGATGCAGACAGCAAGTTTAAAGAGGCAACGGAAGCCTACGAGGTCCTTTCGGACGGCGAGAAGAGGGGCGCTTACGATCAGTTCGGACACGCTGGTGTCGACTCCTCAATGGGTGGCGGCGGCTTTCAGGGCGGCAGTTTTTCCGACATCTTCGGAGATGTCTTTGGCGATATTTTTGGCGGCGGTGGCGGGGGGCGTCGTCAGGGACCGCAGCGCGGCTCAGACCTGCGCTATACCCTGGAGGTCTCTCTCGAGGAAGCGGTGCGCGGCTCCACAGCAGAGATTCGTGTGCCTTCACTGCAACATTGTGCGCCCTGCGACGGTAGCGGTGCCAAGCCCGGTAGCAGCCCCGTCACTTGTGGCGGCTGTGGCGGCTCTGGCCAAGTACGCAGCCAGCAAGGGTTTTTTCAGGTTCAGCAAACCTGCCCCAAGTGCCGTGGGCGCGGGCAGACCATCTCTGACCCCTGCCTCGAGTGTCGCGGTCAGGGATTAGTAGAGAAAACCAAAACCCTATCTGTAAAGGTGCCACCGGGCGTGGATACGGGTGATCGGATTCGTTTGAGTGGTGAGGGTGAAGCCGGGCCGTCCGGAGGGCCGCCCGGAGATCTGTTTGTGCAGATCGCGGTGCGTCAGCACCCCCTCTTCGAGCGTGACGGCAGACATCTCTACTGTGAGGTGCCGATCAGCTTTGCTGATGCGGCGCTGGGCGGTGAGCTGGAAGTGCCGACATTGGATGGTCGGGTGAAATTGAAAATACCGTCTGAAACCCAGACGGGCAAAATGTTTCGGCTGCGCGGCAAAGGCGTGAAGCCGGTTCGGGGCGGGCCTGTCGGAGATTTGCTCTGTCGTGCTGTCGTGGAAACGCCGGTCAATCTGACTAAAGAGCAGCGAGCATTGCTCGAGGAGTTTCGTGGTGCGTTACAGGCGGGGGGTGAGCAGCAATCACCGCGGCAGACGAGCTGGTTTGAGGGCGTCAAGAATTTCTTTGACGGCATGACAGGATGACCGTCCGGGTCGGTGTTACGGGCCCCGGGGGAAGAATGGGGCGGATGCTGTTACAGGCGATCACGGACAGTGAAGCGCCCTGCGTGCTCGCAGCGGCGGTCGCTCGCCCCGGATCCTCACTGGTGGGTATGGATGTGGGGCAGTTACTGGGTGGAGAGGCACTTGGGGTGCGCGTCACGGACGACTTGTTATCCGTTGCCGGTAGGATTGATGTGCTGATTGACTTCTCCTTACCCGAGGCGACTCTGGCCCATGCACAGGTGTGTGCCGAGCATGGTGTGCCCATGGTGATCGGCACAACCGGCTTCACTGACGACCAAAGTGAACGGCTGGGTTCGACCACCAAGGCGCTCGCAGTCTGCCAATCTTCCAATTTTGCGCCGGGTGTGAATCTGACTTTTAAACTGGTGGAGGCGGCTGCCAAAGCACTGGGCGACAGCGTCGATGTTGAAATTATGGAAGCCCATCATCGGCATAAAATTGACGCGCCGTCGGGTACGGCCCTGAGTTTGGGAGAGGCAGTCGCCCGGGCACGGGGCAGGGATTTGTCTGATGTGGCGGTTCACGCTCGCGAAGGGCGCACGGGCGCGCGACCTCAAAATGCCATTGGTTTTAGCTCGATCAGAGCGGGCGATATCGTCGGTGACCACACGGTGGTTTTTGCCGGCGATGGAGAGCGGTTGGAAATCACGCACCGGGCGGGCTCCCGGCAGGCTTTTGCCAGCGGCGCGGTCACCGCCGCCTGTTGGCTGGTGAAACAACCCGCAGGCCGATACGACATGCAGGATGTGCTGACACAACAGGAGAGTGCGCGATGAATGCCACGGCCCACATTGTTGAAATCGATGAAAGTAATGCTCAGCAACTCTTGATTGAGGAATCCATGACCCGGCCGGTGATCGTGGATTTCTGGGCGGACTGGTGTGGTCCCTGCAAGCAGCTTATGCCGATTCTTGAGAAGCTGGCGGAGGAATATCAGGGCGCTTTTTTACTCGCAAAGGTGAATGCCGACGAACAGCAAATGCTGGCCCAGCAGTTGGGCGTGCGATCACTGCCTACGGTCATGGTAATCAAGGATGGCCAGCCCATTGATGGGTTCTCAGGGGCGCAGCCGGAGTCTGCCGTCCGCGAGATGCTGGACAAGCATCTGCCCCCGCCCCAAGCCGGCGCGCTGGCAGAGGCGGAGCAGTTACTCGCTGACGGCGATATCCCGGGGGCGCTGGCGCTGTATCGCAGCGCTTGGGAAGAATCCGGACAAAAACTGGAAATGACCCTCGCGTACGCCGCTGCGTTGGTGAGCGCCAACCGGCTGGATGAGGCGGAAACGGTATTGCAGGGTGTTCGGCTCGCAGATCAGGACGCGCAGTATGAGCAGTTGATGGCGCAGATTGAACTGGGGCGGGAGGCGGCACGGTCGCCAGAGGTGGAGGCGCTGGAGGCTGCACTTGCTGCGAGCCCCGATGATCATGCTACCCGGGTCAAGCTGGCTGTACAGTTGAGTCAGGTTTCGCAGTATCGGGAGGCGCTGGAGCACTTGCTGACCGTGTTGCGGGCTGACAAAGACTTCAACAACGGCGAGGTCCGCAAGGTATACCTCGATACGCTGGCGACGATTGGGAAGGGCGACCCCCTCGCGGCGGAGTATCAGCGCAAGCTCTTTTCCCTGATGTACTAGGCGACGCCGCGGCCCTCTGGTTAGCGGGGTTGCAATGCGCCGCTAACTTGCCTACATTCCCCTTATTCAGAAAACATACTCAAGATTCAAAAAT
>WTHO01000112.1 GCA_011523115.1 Halieaceae bacterium
TAATTAATATTTACCGTCCTTAAAGTCAAAAAACAAGTTTTTATAGGCGTTTGCGCTGATCTAAACCTGACCAAAATCCCTAAAATCTCCAGCATGGGCACTGCTGTGGTGCCGGATTTTATGGAGGAGCAGGTCATGATCAAAGGGATTGGATCGCAAATCGATAGCCTTGGATTATTTATTTTATTTTTCTATGTCACCAGGGTTATTTATTTCTCTGTGAGCACTATCGTGTGAATGACGACGACGTGCTTGTGCCGGAGGCGGAACTCATTAGTGAGTGCTCACTGCCAAGTGTCACGCCGCCGGCAGCTCGCGCGGACGCGCGCTCAATGCTGTGATACCGACTCTCGCGCTAACACCCACCCCTATATCGCTTTAGCCTGCCAGGACAGCGAGGTAAAGTACGGCTCTTAAGCTGGGGTGTTCCTATGGTCAGCCTGCTGGGCGTCTGTTTACTTCTGTTTGTCGCGGTGGGGCTATCATCCAATCGTGCGGCCATTCGACTCAGAACGGTTCTACTGGCCTTTGGCTTGCAGGGCGGCATTGGGTTTGTGGCGCTATGGACCGATTGGGGTATTGCCGCCCTCGCCGCGGCCTCCGAGTATGTCGCCGCCCTGCTTGGTTACAGCAGAGCGGGTATGGAGTTTATGTTCGGAGGACTGGTTGGAACGAGCGATTCGCTCGGGTTTGTCTTTGCGTTTAATGTGCTCCCCGTTGTCATTTTCTTCAGCTCCTTGATCGCTGTGCTCTACCACGCGCGCGTTATGCAGTGGATGATCAGGATATTGGGTGGTGGTTTGCGCAAGCTACTGGGCACCAGTCACACTGAATCGCTCTCCGCTGCGGCAAATGTTTTTGTGGGTCAGGCCGAAGCGCCTCTGGTGGCCAGACCGTACATTTCGAGCATGACGCAATCCGAACTGTTCGCCGTGATGGTCGGTGGCATGGCGTCGATAGCAGGCTCCGTGATGGCTGGGTATGTCGCGTTGGGCGTGCCACTGGAGTATCTGCTGGCCGCGAGTTTTATGGCAGCGCCGGGCGGGTTACTGATGGCCAAACTGATTGAGCCCGAGGTCGATCAGCCTGCTGAGCCCGCCCAAGGCGAAAAACTGGCGACTGAGCAGTACGTTAATTTTATTGATGCCGCAGCGACCGGAGCCATGAACGGTTTACAAATGGCGGGTGCCATTGGCGCAATGTTGCTCGCATTTATTGCGCTGATTGCGATGGTTAACGGTATTTTGGGGGCGGGCGGTGCATGGTTGGGTATCGAGCAGTTGACCCTCGAAGGCATGCTCGGCGGATTGTTGCAACCTCTGGCGTGGACCTTAGGTATTCCCTGGGAGGAGGCGCGGCTGGCGGGGAGCTTGATTGGCCAAAAATTCATTCTGAATGAATTCGTCGCTTACGTCGCGTTCAGTGAGATCGCAAGTGACTTGTCGCCGCACTCTCAAGCGATCGTGATCTTTGCGCTCTGCGGCTTTGCCAACATTTCCTCGATCGCCATCTTGCTCGGTGGGTTGGGCGCGGTTGCTCCGCAGCGGCGAGACGACATTTCGCGATATGGGTTCCGGGCATTGATTGCCGCGAGCTTGGCTAACCTGATGAGCGCAGCACTTGCTGGCTTGTTTCTCAGTTTTGGCGGCGTTTAGGTGCGTTTGTGACTGAGGTAATGGAGCTCGCGCAGATTTCCCTCACCGCAGAGGATTTTGATCAAGCATTTATGGCGTCTCTCCGTCGTTATGGTTTTGCGGCCTTGATACACCACCCGCTAGATGACGATCGGGTTCAACGCATTTACGAGGCGTGGCGAGTCTTTTTTGGTAGCGGCGTGGCCAGCGCTTACGCTATGGATCCTGAAGCACAGGATGGTTATTTCTCTCCAGAGCAGGCTGAGTCGGCGAGGGGCTTCAGCCAGCGAGACTACAAGGAGTACTTTCAATACTACCCCTGGGGCCGGTGCCCAGACTTTCTGCAATCTGACCTCAATGCGCACTTCGAGGCCGCGGTGGCACTGGGAGCGCGACTGCTGCGCTCTATCGCCGGGCAGTTACCTGAGACAATTACCGCGCAATTGACGGAACCTCTGTGCGCCATGATCGAGCAAAGCGGGCAGTCAATGTTGCGTGTTTTGCACTATCCGCCCTTCCCGGCGGAGGAGAGTCTTCTGCGCGCAGCGCCTCATGAGGACATTAACTTGTTAACGCTGCTCCCCTCGGCGGATGGCCCGGGTTTGGAGTTACAGTTGCGCAGCGGTGAATGGATCTCGGTGCCGAACCGGGCTGGCCAACTGATTGTGAATGTGGGGGATATGCTGCAAGAGGCGACGGCGGGTTATCTGCCCTCAACCACTCACCGGGTGGCGGTCTCAGACCTGAGCCAACCAACGCCGAGTCGCATGGCGCTGCCGATGTTTCTGCATCCCCGGCCCGAGGTGGTGCTCTCCTCGCGTTACACCGCCGGTGAATACCTTTCTCAGCGCCTTGACGAGCTGCGCCTCAAATGAATGGCCGGAGCGCACACGCTGGCGTTTTATTGCCGCGGCTCGCCAGAACACTTTGCGCGGGCTTATTGTGGGCTTGCCTGAGTCAAGGCGTTGAAAGCGCTGAGGCGCGCATTGCCGTTGCAGCGAATTTTCGCAACACCGCGCTGGTCATCGCTGAGGCGCTGCAACGCGTCTCGCCACATCGCTACGAGATCATCGCCGGCTCGACCGGAAAGCTGGCGAGTCAGATTCTCAATGGGGCCCCCTACGATATTTTTATGGCGGCTGACCGTGACCGGCCGCAGCAGCTGGTTGATCGCGGCGCAGCAGTGGCCGGCTCGCAACAGATCTACGCGGTGGGAGAATTGGGCTTGTGGTGGCCCGGGGTGTCAGGTACCCCTGCACTTACCGCTCTCGCTAACCTGGAGCCGCGATCGGTCTGCATTGCTAATCCGGCTTTCGCGCCCTATGGGGAGGCCGCTTGGCACTCGCTGGCGCGGGCCGATATCAGCGCTGTTTGGCGGGAGGGCATCCTGCGCGTAGACAATATTAATCTGGTGACCGGGCTCGTTGCGCAGGGCCATGTGAGTGCGGGTTTTGTTGCAAGATCGTCCCTGATCTCCGGAGTGCGCAATGGCAGCCTGAAGGTCAATGAGTCGGAGGTGCTATGGTTAGCGAGCGATGCAGCGCTTGATCAAATGATGGTCCTCCTGACGCGAGGAGAGAACAATCCTGCGGCCCAATTCTGGCTTGATCAGATGCAGACCCCTTCTGTTCGTGAGCTGATTCGTCGAGACGGTTATCGGTTTCCGGGGGAGGAGACTGATGCCTGACGATATGCAGGCGGTTTGGTTAACCGTGTTGCTGGCCGGCGTCACAACGCTGCTTCTTTTCCCAATCGCCTCTCCGCTGGCATGGTGGTTGGCGCGATCTGATTCAAAAGGTCGCTCTTTGGTAGAAGCCGTCGTGGCCATGCCGCTGGTGCTTCCTCCTACGGTGCTTGGATTTTATCTGCTGGTTATGCTGAACCCGGAGTCGTTTGTTGGGGGCCTGTGGTTCAACGTCACAGGTGAATCGCTGACGTTCTCCTTCTCTGGATTGGTGATCGCTTCAGTCATCTATTCCCTGCCGTTTATGGTGCAGCCGCTTCATGCGACTTTCCGTGCCGTACCGGTGCCAGTGCTCGAGGCGGCGGCTACGCTTGGTGCCTCTCCCCGGGACCAATGGTTGAACGTGGTGCTACCGATGGCGAAACGCGGGTATCTGACCGGGGGCGTGCTGACCTTCGCCCACACGGTGGGTGAGTTCGGCGTCGTGCTGATGATGGGTGGCAACATTCCGGGCGAGACCCGGGTGCTGTCGATTGCCATTTATGAGCATGTTGAGACCCTCAACTATCAGGCCGCACACTCATTGGCACTGGGACTCATGTGTTTCTCGTTTCTCTCCTTGTGGCTGGTATACCGTTATACCGGTCATCGGTTTGAGGTGGTGCGTTGATGCGCAACCAACTGATCATCAGAGGCTGTCTAGAGCGCGCCCGCTTTACTCTGGATCTCGATCTCAGCATCGACCTAGACGAACCGTTGGGCATTATGGGTGCTACCGGTGCCGGCAAAACAACGCTGCTGCGAATCATCGCCGGGCTGGAACCTGACTTCACCGGCTCCGTGGCGTTCTGTGGAGAGGTTTGGCGCGATGGCATGATTGACCGGGTGCCCACCCATCAGCGCGGTTTGGGCGTGGCTTTTCAGGACAGCAGGTTGCTACCCGGGCGAACGGTTGAGAACAACCTGAACTTCGCCACACAGCGCGCCCCCGCCGTGGATTCCCGCTTGGATTACATGACACTGGTGGAGGCTTTGGATTTACAGCATTTGCTGCGCGAGTCCGTCGACAGCCTCTCGGGCGGTGAGCGTCAGCGCGTCGCGCTGGCGCGTGCGTTATTGGCGCGACCGCGGCTGTTGTTGCTGGACGAGCCCCTTTCCGCCAACGATAGTGCTCATCGTCAGCAGGTGATCGCCCATATCGGGGACTGGATGTCAGCCGAGGGTACGCCGTTCATTTATGTGTCCCACGCAGCGGCCGAGTTGGCACAGCTGACGCGCCAGGTGCTGATTCTCGATCAGGGTGCCGTCAGGGCGCTGGGGAAAACCGGCGCTCTCCTTGAGGCGGGTAATGTGGTTTCTGGGACCGGACCCCTGTCTCTCGCAGCAGTGGTGGTGGCAAAAGATCATGGCAGCCGCACAGCAACTCTGGAATTCACTGATAGTGATCATGCGGTCGGCGCTCTGGGTCAGGGGGAGCGCGTCGTGGTGTGCCGCGAGGTCAGTGAGGGCTCAGGACTCGATGCGCCGTTGCAGCCAGAGTCCGACGAGGATCAGCACTAAACCCAGTAGCGTATAGGCTTGAACGGGCTCGCCCGCGATCACCCAGATCAAGAGCAGTGACAAGGGGGGTGATAAAAAGATCAGGCTTGAGATCCGCAGCGTTGAAGTCGTCGCTTTCATTGCGCCCATCCACAGCACGAACGCAATGCCCATCTCAAAGAGCCCCACATAGAG
>WTHO01000072.1 GCA_011523115.1 Halieaceae bacterium
TTGGAGAACGCCGGTTTGGCAGTGCAGCAGGTAAACAAAGTGGCAGAGGGCCGCCCTCACATTGTCGATTTGATCAAAAACGACGAAGCGGCGATGATTATCAACACCACTGAAGGTCGCCGCGCGATTATCGACTCAGCCTCTATCCGCGCCAGTGCAGAACAGCACCGCGTTTTCTATACGACTACGTTGGCAGCAGCAGAAGCCGTTTGTATGGCGTTGGAACAGGAGACGGATATCACCGTGCGGCGCCTGCAGGATCTACATGAGAGTATTGCCATATGAACCGGGTACCGATGACTGTGCGAGGAGAGCAAGTCCTTCGAGAGGAGCTGGAGCGACTGAAAAAGGTTGAACGCCCGCGTATTACCCAGGCGATCGCCGAGGCGCGAGAGCATGGTGATCTCAAGGAGAATGCTGAATACCATGCTGCGAGAGAACAACAGAGCTTCGCCGAGGGGCGCATAAAAGAACTCGAGCACAAGTTGTCTCATGCGCAGATTATCGATGTGACAACGATTCCTGTTACCGGCAAAGTCGTCTTCGGTGCCACCGTCACGCTGATCGATGTTGAGGATGACCGGACAGTGGCGTACCGCATCGTGGGTGAAGATGAGGCAGACGCCAAGGCGAACCTGATCTCGGTCAATTCTCCTATCGCTCGAGCGCTCGTTGGCAAGGCAGAGGGCGACGAGGTGACCGTCAACGCACCCGGTGGTGACGTCATCTACGAGATAGAGGCCGTCGAGCACCTCTAGACTTACTGAAAATCATTCTCATTGGTCGTATGATCCGCGTTTTCTTTGCGGGAGCCTTCGGTGGCCGACGAGCCTGACACCTTCTCTCTGTGGGACCTGCCTCTGCATACCAGTGCGCAGCTCGTCGGCTTTAGCGCGACGCTTCAGGATCGTTATCAGGGTCGTCTGCAGGAATTCGGGTTTCATACCGGGGAGGAAATCTCCTGCCTGCATCAGCCGGGCTTTGGCGCGCCGCGCGTGTTCCGTGTCAGTAACGCGACTTACTCGCTGGATCGCGAATTGGCAGAGCAGGTGCTTGTGACGCGACTGGCAGGTGAAGCGAATGCCTAGCGTGTTGCTGGTGGGCACCCCGAACTCCGGCAAGACGGCGCTGTTCAATCGTCTTACCGGCCTGAATCAGCGGGTAGCCAATTATCCGGGCATTACGGTCGATCTGTCGGTGGGCAGGTTCGCGAGCATACCCGAACTGGATCTGGTGGATTTCCCGGGCACCTATTCACTGCGACCGATTTCTGAAGAGGAACGTGTCGCCGTAGCGCATTTTGATCATTCATTGGCAGACCCTGAAGTGGTGCACGTTGTATGCGTGGTCGACGCGACACGCCTGGAGAAAAGCCTATTCTTCTGCCTGCAAGTCATTCGCGCCTGCCAGAGGCAGCGTCGCGCCGTCACCGTTGTCGCCAATATGGGCGATATATTGAGGCGGCACGGATTGCGGATTGATGCTCAGGGACTGTCCTCTGAGCTGGGCGTGCCCGTGCTGGTCGTTTCAGCGAGGACCGGAGAGGGCCTCGATGGGGTGATTGAGAGGGTGTCTGGCGACGCGCCGGTATCCGAACCCACACTGTCTCAGCTAAATGAGGACGCAGAGCCTGATCAACTCATTGCGAGTGAGGGTGGCGATGCTGACTCGGCGCTTTACGAAGAGGCCCATCGATTGGCTGAGCGCTATGGTGCCCCTGCTGATGTTTTGTTGCAGACCCAGTCACAACTGGATCGCTTTTTTCTCGGTTCTGCCACCGGAGGCATGACCTTCGCGCTCATCATGTTGATTCTTTTCCAGTCGATTTTCACGTGGTCAGCGCCGGCTATGGACGCGGTGGAATCGGGTGTTGCGGCGCTAGGTGGCTGGTTGTTGCCCTACATTCCAGGCGATGTCCTTCGGGACTTTGTCGCTGATGCCGTATTTAGCGGTATTGGCGCTTTTCTTGTGTTTGTGCCACAGATATTTGTCCTGACGTTTGTGATTGGTCTGCTGGAGGACTCCGGTTATCTCGCGCGCGCCGCGTTGATTTGCCACAAGCCTCTGCGATTCTTCGGCCTCAGTGGCAAGAGTTTCATCCCGATGTTGTCCGGTGTGGCATGCGCTATTCCCGCCATCTACGCAGCCAGATCGATCGAGTCGCCGCGTGCCCGGGCGCTGACCTACCTGGCGATTCCACTCATGCCCTGCTCGGCACGATTGCCTGTCTACACTTTGCTCATCGCTATTTTTATTCCACGCGAGACGCTGTTTGGCGGTCTGGTTGGTTGGCAGGGCATCACCCTTTTTGGCATCTACGTGTTTGGCATGCTCGCTGGCCTGACTGTTGCCGGGTTGGTGAATCGGTTCACGCCGTCACAGGAACAAATGCCATTTATGATGGAAATGCCGGCGTACCGTTTCCCTGCGCTGGTACCCATTGCGCGGAAGTCGGTTCAGCGAGCCCAGCATTTTGTTACGAAGGCAGGACTCGTTATTTTGAGTGTCACGATTGTGGTCTGGACTCTAGGCTATTTCCCCAATCAGGGCGCGGATCTTGGAGCCTCCTGGCTCGGGACGCTCGGTCAGTGGATCGAACCCCTCTTTCAGCCGCTGGGTCTTGATTGGCGTTACGGAGTGGCAATCGTCAGTGCTTTTCTGGCGCGCGAAGTTTTTGTGGGGACGCTTGGCACCATCATGGGGATCGAGGGTGCCGAGGAGAACATCGTTCCCCTGGTAGAGCAGGTTCAGGCAAGTGCTCTGCCGATAGGGTCGGGGCTGGCGCTCATGGTATTTTTCGCGATCGCCCTGCAGTGTGTCTCTACCGTCGCGATCCTGGCAAAGGAGGCTCAGTCCTGGCGTATCGCGATCAACATGGTCATCGCCTACCTCCTACTCGCCTGGCTCGCCGCCTGGGTGACATTTCAAGTGACTACTGCACTCGTGTAGAGCGACTTTACTAAGCGGGTGTTCTGTCCCCCTATACGGTCACAGGGTCACAGCCTAATCACTGCGCTCATGCTGAAACAGTTTGAGCTCCGTCAGGACCAAGCGCGCTGCGAGTTTAAGGGTTAAATCGTGATGCGTTTTGCGAAGTTGATCAATACCAGATGCGATATCTTCCTGTAAGTGCAGGGACTCCTCGCGAGACAGTTGCTCGGGGAGCCGCACTTCAAAATGACAGTCGGAGTCGCGTTGCAGTTCAGCGTAGACATCTGTGAGTGAGGCAATAGCGTGTTCGATCAGTCGATCGTCAGCTCCCTTGGCACTCAGCATCTGCCTTAGCTGTTCTTCCAGAAACGCGAAGGCCTGCTTCTCTCTGGTTGGAAATTCAAGAATCTCTGCCATGGTTGAGCCGACCCCTATCGATTGCGATGCAAATTGGATTTCCTGGGGTCTGCTTGTGGATTTGAGCGCAACAGCGTTGCGATGTTCCCAA
This sequence comes from Halieaceae bacterium, assembly GCA_011523115.1. GTDB lineage: Bacteria > Pseudomonadota > Gammaproteobacteria > Pseudomonadales > Halieaceae > Luminiphilus. The sequence goes on from WTHO01000072.1 coordinate 3,440, forward strand.
TGCGTTGTATCAGGTGTGCGCCGCTCTGCTGACATATCGATGAGATGATCGACTCACGCTGTTCCCGATCCCCAACAGAGACCTTTACCTTGATGAGCTCGTGGTCATTGAGAGCGCGGTCAAGCTCGTCGAGCACAGCGGGGGCCAGGCCTTTTCCCGCGACGATGACCACTGGTTTGAGGGAGTGTGCCAGTCCGCGGAGTTGCCGGAGTTCTTTACTGCTGAGATTTGTCATGAGTGGTTCTTTGCGCCGTCGCGGTACACTGAGGTGCGGACAGTTTAACGCCATGTTCACTCGGGATGTGGCCGGTCAGGGTGCGGGTATGGGTAAAAAAAAGGGCTCCAGTCGAGCGTGGCTTAAAGAGCACCACGACGATATCTACGTCCAGCGAGCGCAACAGGAAGGGTACCGCTCCAGAGCGGTCTATAAATTGATGGAAATCAATGAGAAGGACCGCATTATCCGCTCCGGTATGTCAGTGCTGGATCTGGGTAGTGCGCCAGGTGGCTGGTCTCAGATCGCCGCAGAGATGGTGGGCGATCGAGGCCGGGTCGTGGCAAGCGATATCCTGCCCATGGATGCGCTGCCCGATGTCACATTTGTTCAGGGTGATTTCACTGAGCAGGAGACCTACGACCGCGTGCTCGTGGCTTTGGGCGGACAACCGCTTGATGTTGTGCTGTCAGACATGGCCCCCAATATGAGCGGCATGCCCGAGGTGGATCAACCCAGAGCGATGTATTTGGTCGAGCTGGCCACGGAGTTGGCAATAAACTCCCTGTCTCCGGGGGGTGCTTTTATTACCAAAGTGTTCCAGGGGGAGGGATTTGAGGATTGGTTTCGCCAGATCCGTATACACTTCGGGCGCGTAGTCTCTCGTAAGCCCAAAGCATCTAGGCCGCGATCCAGAGAGATCTACGTTGTTGCATCCGGGCTTAAAGCCGGCTGACTGACAGTCAGGGGTTGAAATGGGAGAATTTGGCCCAATCTGACAAAAAAGGCCTGTGAAATATCGGGCGGTAGGGGATTTGTTCTAAGGCGTTATACTGTGCGGCCGCATGAGTAAGCGCACCCCATAATCGAGAGGGAACGTTGTGAATAATATGGCCAAGAACTTACTGCTCTGGCTGCTGATCGCAGCAGTCCTGCTCTCGGTATTCAACAATTTTAATCTTCGTAGCGCCACCGAGCAGGTCGGCTATTCGGAATTCATCCGCGAGGTCCAGACCGACAGGCTCTCGAAGGTCTTGGTGGATGGCCTGACGATCACCGCTCAGCGCAAGGATGGCAGCAGCTTTGAGACCATTCGGCCGATGGTCGAGGATCCAAAGCTGATGGATGACTTGTTGGCGCACAACGTGACCGTGGAAGGCAAGCAACCCGAGCAGCAATCTGTTTGGACCCAGTTGCTGATTGCCAGTTTCCCCATCCTGCTGATCATTGCCGTCTTTATGTTTTTCATGCGGCAGATGCAGGGTGGCGGCGGGGGTCGCGGCGGACCCATGAGCTTTGGCAAGAGCAAAGCGAAGCTACTGGGCGAAGATCAGATTACGACGACCTTTGCAGATGTGGCCGGGGTGGAAGAGGCCAAAGA
>WTHO01000185.1 GCA_011523115.1 Halieaceae bacterium
CCGATATTTAGGGTATCGCAAGGAGATGTCACCCGAGGTAAGCATGACGCGTATCAAAGCCGCAGCCGCATACAAGCGAATTGATATTGAATCTGCCGTCGCATCCGCAGACAAGCACGAACTGATAACGCTGCTTTTCAAAGCGTTGATTGGCGCGCTGGCGGGGGTAGAGGTGCATCATCACCACGAAAACAAGGAGCAGGTACGCGAGTATCTGACCAAGGCCTGCCGTATTCTGGCTGGCCTGCAGGGTAGCCTCGACTACGAGCGCGGCGGTGACATTGCGGTGAATCTCGGTGAGCTATACGGCTACTCGATCCGCAAGCTGTTCGCCGCGAATGTTAACGTCGACGCTGCGCCCGATAACGTGGCCGAGGTAAAGAGCTTGCTTGAGCCCATCGCCGAGGCGTGGGAAAACATGGATCTCTCCAAGCCGCGCCAGCTGATGGCAGTGTGAATGACGGCGGCAAACGCCACTGATTCAGGGCAGGGAGTCCAGAGACCGCAAGCAACCCTTAACGCCAGACGACTCGCACTGCGATAACACAAACAGTGCGTCGCTGGTTTCTGCCTCGTCGATCCGCATCGCCGCGGCATCGCGAATCTCCTGAGCCTGCTGCTGACCTTGTATCAAAGCGAGGGCAGCCCACACATAGGCCTGCGCGGACCGCCGCTTCACATCATTGCCATCCAGCAGCATAAAAGACAGCATGTACTGGCTGTCGGCATATCCCTCAATGGCGGTCTCGCGAAAGCCCTCGTAGGCGAGCCGCCGGTTCTGAATCTGGCCCTCGCCTTCGAAATAGCTCAGCGCGATCATGTAGCGACTCTCGGTTAAGCCCTTGTCCGCTGCCTTGCGAAAATAAATCAGCCCCTGGGCCCAGCTCTTCGCCGCACCGCGGCCTTCGACGTACATCATGCCGAGGTTGTGTTCGGCCTCAGCCAGACCACCGTCGGCGGCACGACGATACCATTCCATCGCCACGTCGTATTGCTGGGTCACACCCAGCCCCTCTTCGTACAGATAGCCGATGTTGTGCTGAGCCTGGGGATCCCCGGCAGTAGCCAAGTCATACCAGGCTCGCATTGCCGTTGCGTAGTGTTGTCGCTCCATGGCCGCCAGACCAGCGCGAAGTTGATCTTCTCGCGTGTCTGCGATGCCGACGTGCGGCCAACTGAGGGCGATACAACAGGCGAGAAAGCGGCTAGTTGCGCTCACGTCCCTTGACCTCCTCCTGGCGATCCAGTGTGCCGCCCAGAATGGCACCCTCGCTGAGGCAACCGACCAGGGCGCCCGCTTCATCGACAACCGGAATAGCCTCACCGACAAATCGCCGGGCAACCCCTAAGGCCTGTTGCAGATCATCGCTCAGATTGAGCACGAGATAGTCATCCTCAATCAATGAGGAGGCGGTTTGATCCGGGTTCGCCAGCGCCGTCAGTATAGGCACCACGCCGATCAGGGTGCCCTGCGCATCCACCACATAGGCCTCGGTTCGGTGGGAGGCCCGCAAATGCGCCACGAGTTCTTCCCCTGTCATGCCCTCGGTCGCAGGCTCCACCACCTCGGCGTCGAGATCGGCCACAGAAATATCCTTGAGCGAGAGGAACTCCCTCCCCTGCCGCAGATCAAAACCCCGGGCAATGAGCTGACGGTCAAAAAATGAATAACAGAACAATCTTGTCGAGATAAAAGATGACATCGACACCGCCAGAATCGCCGCAACCGCAAACTCGTAGCTGCGCGTAAATTCAAAAACGATCAGGACGACGCCAATCGGTGCGCCAATCACCGACCCGGCGACTGCTGCCATGCCCACGACGGTGAGCATGACGATAGCGGACGGGTCAAAGCCCAGACCTACCGCCACAGCACCCGCCAGATACCCCAGTGATGCGCCGAGAAACAACGCGGGGGAGAACACGCCACCCACCAGACCCAGCCCGATACAGACGACGGTGGCAGCGAGTTTGGCAACCAGCATCAGCGCGGCTTCGCCGACAAGCTTTTCACCCGCCAACAGATCATTCACCGATTGGGTGCCGAGTCCCACCGCTTCGGGCACGAGCATACCGATCAGGGCCATCAGTGTGGCAGCCAACAGCAGCATGCCGAGATCATTGTTGCGGGCCTTGGCCCATGCCGCAGTTCGCAACAGCGAGCGCATAAAGACGATTGCCAATATCGCAGCGCAGGCACCCAGCCCCAGCACTACGGGGATCAACCCCCAGTCGGTGGGGCTGGCCGTCACCGAGTACGGCGACACGCGGTCAAAAAAGAGTGGCGTGACGGCGGTCGCTACAATCGCTGACACCGTGATGGGCGCCACGGCCCGGACGGCGAAGTGTCGCAGTATCGCCTCTGACACCAACACCACGGCTGCAATCGGGGCACCGAACCCTGCCGAAATCGCCGCCGCCACGCCGCATGCCACGTAGATATCCGGCGTAAGCCGCGTGGGGAATAAGGCCCGGACCTGGGCGCCGACTGACGCACCAAAATGCAGGACGGGCCCATACTGGCCCACAGACGCACCGGCGCTGGCAGAGACGAAGGCTGCGGTGGTCGAGATAAAGCCTTCTCGCGCCGGGAAGGGTGCGTCGGGGCGGTGTGCACCGAGGATGGCATCCGCCGGCCCATGCCAGCGATCCATTTTGAACGCCTGCTTCAGTCCGTATATGCCAAATGCACCGGCGATGAGGGCCGCCCAGCGAATGAGCCCCGCGCTCAGTGCGCTTTGCCCGACCATTTGTTCGCGAATCAGCCCGTCAATCGCGCCCACGCCCAGTACAAACAGGTTGGCGGCCAGGCCTCCGAGAATACCGATGACCAGACCGACAAATAATACCCGGACTAACTCAAGCCCCAATTCCTTGGGAGATGTATTCAGGAGTAACATTTTAGTGCCGCCGTTTTCTTCAGTGTTTCGACGGGATACTCCGCCTGATGCTCCCGGATGTAACGGTCGAAACACCGCTTACGCTCCGCATCGGTGGGTTCATCCTGCGCGCAGCCACTGAGCGTCAAAGCGAGGATAAGCCCCAAACCCGAGCCGCCTCGCATGACCTCAGCTTTGATTTTCACGCGTCGCTGCTGCCGTCGGCGGCACTGGTCATGTTGGCCTCATCCAGCACTTTGCCCAGCCGGATCATGGCGCTGGCCATCGCATCTTCGACGTTGGCGGCAAAGGCCGCGCGCTTATCCACGGCGGCCCTGTACTCGCCGATCAATGTCGATGCATCCTGAGTGAGTACATCGAGGCGCGCTTCGGTTTCTTCGGCATCTTTGTTGGCGCTGTGCAGCGCGTCTTCAAGATTACGGGTCAACTCCTCCTTGCGCCGCTGAACCGGCTCCAGCCTGCCCGAGTACTGCCGGTCAGCCTCCCGCTCCGCATCGGCCATTTTCTGGTCGAGCTCTTCTATCCGTCTGCGCTGATCGCGGATCGCCTCTCGTTGCTTTTTCATCCACTCAATGTACTGATCGATCGAGTCCTCATAATCGACCTCGGGTTCGCTGTCGGCATCTTCAGAAGCAAAGTCGCTGCTGGTCAGCGATTGCAGTACGGTCGCCGGCGGCTCAAGGGTCTCGGCACCCAGCTTTTTAATCAGTTCGTTGGCCTGATCTGCCTCCAGCTGAATCTCTGCGATTTGCCCTTTGATCTGTTCGCCTTTTTCGGCTGCGATGGCACTCTGTTCTCGGGTGACATTCGCGAGCTCATTGGAGAGGGACCCCAGCCACTGGTTCTCTGTCCCGGAGAGATCATCGTCACAGGGCTCACCGCGCAAGCCCGCATCAATAAACGTGATACAGCGCCGTGAATCCGCCAACCGTGTGGCGCCCTGCTCGAGCTCGGCGCAGACATCCCGATAATGAGACAGGGTGTCGAGCTCACTGGCGAAGCACCCATCCAGAGCCTGCAAACAGCTCGAGGTGACGCCACTGAGTGCGGCAATAAATTCCCTCATCTCATCGCCATACTCACCAAAGTGCTCAGCCGCATCGCTGGCGCGCTCTGACTGTATCCCGGCGCGCGCTTCACCGACCGAAGCGATGAGCTGGTCGGCATGGGCCAGCTTGCCGATCAGTTGCTGGGGCTCGGCTTCAGGCGCTTGCTGCGCCACTTCAGGCACGCTGGGAGCGTCTTCTGCCGGGTGATCCTCGGCTTGGCCCAGAGAAGCACCCTCTGTATCGGTATCGGGCTCGGGCTCGGGGCTTTCTATCACCTCGAGAACAGGCTCCGAGGGCACGAACTCTTGCCGGATTTCAGCATCGCCCTCTTGGTCGCCATCAGAACTCAACGCAGTTTCCACCACAGCCGGCTCTGATTGCTGCGTTGATGCTTGCTCGGCCGTCTCTGGGTCAGGGGCAGCGGCTGATCCATCAATATCCTGCGACGCAGGTGTCGACTGCATAGCGGGATCACTCTGCGCCTCGGTATCGCCATCACTATTGGCGGCCGGTTCTGCAGCCAGCATCCCCTCACGCAACTCCTGCGCCAGAATGCGTAATGCCGTCCCCTGCTCGGCGAGATCGGGGGAATCCTCAATAGAGGTGAGGCACTTGTTCAACACGACCGCGCGCTCTGCGAGCCCCTCGGCCTCGCCGGTCATCAGGATTGCATGCAAGACTTCGTGCCGAAAAGACGAAAATCCGGCCGACAATGGCGACATGCCCTCGGGAATCTGGCACAGCGCGGCACCCACCGCCCGTAAATCAGCATCACTGTCGGCATTGATCAGCGCAAACTGATCGGTCACCGCTTTGATCACATCACTCATGGTGGCCCCTCTGTCAACTGCTGCCTGGGACTGCGGTTCAGGTGCTTGCTGGGGTTCGTCGGCCGACTCGGATGACGCCGACGGCATCGATTCCTCGGTACTGGTGTCTTGGTCATCGTCAGACGACTTGCCAAAAAAACCAAAAAGTTTCATTGCGAGCTCAATCCCCCAGACAGCGCCTTACAGTCTGTCTAGTCAACATCATAGAACCGAGCCTGCAATGCAGGCAAATCGCAAAAAGACCGAAAAATACG
>WTHO01000265.1 GCA_011523115.1 Halieaceae bacterium
GGAAAACGCTCACTATTCTCGGGGAACCGAAGCGGAAGATCCTCGCTTAAGGGAGGCACATCCTCGTCCGGAAAGTCATCCGCCCTGACGAATACAAAAATCAGACCGGCGGCCTCCTGCACGGGGTAAGTTGTCAGGCCCGTATTCCCGATCAGCGGGTCGTCTGGGTTGCCCACGATGGTATCGAGGTTGCCCGACTCCAAGTTGAAGGTAAATCCGTGATACCAGCAGGAGATCGTCTCTTTGTTAAAGCACATGGGTTTCGCAGATAAGCGCACTCCCCGGTGGATGCACTGGTCTTTGAGCGCGTAGACCTTGCCGTTGGCTCGTCTGAGCACAATTTGAATGCCGGCAATTTGGATGCCCTCAACTTCTCCCTCGGCGAGTTCGTTCGAAAACAGCGCCGGATACCAGTGATTCACAAATCCCCAGTCAGCATCCACATAGGGCTGGTACTCTTTTTGCACGGCGGCGGTGTTAGCAGTACCCGACTGGGCTCTGCGTCGAACAGGTTGCTCATCAGACATATCAAAACCCTCTGGCTTGTCAGCGTTTAAACAATATTAGTGAATTGCACGGGCCAGGAATTGACAGACCACCGCATCATGCTCCTCTGGTCTCTCCCACTGCGGCCAGTGTGCGCAGCCTTCCATGACGTGCAGCGCACTCCCCTCGACCAACTGATGCAATCTCTCGGCAGCATCAACACCATGAATCGGATTTTTGTCCGTCCACAGCACCAAGGTCGGACTCTGGATAGTGCGAATGTCCGGCTCGCCGAAGTAAAAATCCTCAATGCCCGGAGAAAACAGGCGTTCGTAATATTCCAGCAGCGCCTCCCGTGTTTCTGGTATCGACCACAGCGCTTGTCTGAGAGACACCAGTTCATCGGTCACCCCGCCAAGGGGCATTAACCACTCAAGGCGGGTCCGCAAAGTCTCTAGCGTGGGGTTTTTGAGCGCCGCAACGGAGGTTTGCCGAAGTGCGTCAAGATCCGCAGCACCCTCCTTCACCCAATCCTTGTCTAACGCTATGCCCCAGGCAGTGTTGAGCACAATGGCGTCCACTTTCTCCGGGAAGTTAATGGCCAAATCGAGTGCCACCCAACCACCCAAGGATTCACCCTCGAATGAGGCCGACTCCAATCCCAGCGCCGCCATGAGGTCGAGCACCTGCAGGGTGAACTGGCGCAACCAGTGCACGTCATCGCCTGCAGTGCCATCGCTGAAGGGGGGCCTCGACGACATGCCGTGCCAAATAAAATCCATCGCTATAGGGCGACAGACTGCAGCTAGCGTATTCAGATTTCTGGAGAAGGTTTCAGCGTGGCCTCCCCCACCGTGAAGCAAAATGAGCGGCGGCTTATCGTTGCGTACCTCTATCACCCTCGTGTGGTAGTCCCGACTCTCTACAAAACGCGTCTCGGTGCCCAATAAGTCAATGTGAATGCTGTTTGTCATTTGGACCCTCTACTGATGCGCAATGACAATTTTGCCGAAGTGCTGCCCTGCGCCGAGTTCACGGTAGGCTGTCTCGGCTTGTTCGAAGGGCACCTCGTGGTCGATCACAGGCTTAATGCCATGCGTAGCCATAAAGCGATTCATTGCGCGGAAATCCTCTCGATGACTCACGGTGATGCCGTTGAGTGAGACCCACTTGCGAAGAATGTCCGAAATCACGAGCTGAGCTTCATTACCTGACAGCACCCCAATGACGCTAATACGGCCGCCGACCCGGAGGCACTGCAGCGTTTGAGCGAGCGTCACCGCACCGCCCAACTCAATCGCCAGATCAATGTGTTCCCCATCCAGCAGCTCGTTCACTCGATCACTCCACTGGGGGTGCTCGGTATAGTTCACCGTATAATCCGCCCCGAGCTCTCTGATTTTTGCAAGTTTTTTATCGCTGCTGGAAATCACCGTAACAGTGGCGCCCATCGCCTTCGCAAATTGAACCGCGAATACAGCAACGCCGCCTGTGCCCTGCACCAATACATGCTCGCCCGGGATTAAGCGGCCACGGGTTAACAACGCCGCCCATGCAGTGACCGCCGCACAGGGCAGTGTCGCAGCCTCTAATGCGTTGAGGTGACCTGGCGCCCGAATAAAAGCGCTGGCTGGCAACGTGGCGCTGTTGCGTAGCAGGCCATCCATCTCGCAACCAAGGCTGGCGGCATGGTTTGTTGCCGTAGCCGGACCCGCCTCCCAGAAGGGATAAAAACAGGACGCAACGATGTCCCCCGGCGCCAGATCGGTGACGCCCTTTCCGACAGCCATCACCTGCCCAGCGCCATCAGAGAGCGGCACAACGCCAGAGTGGGAGGGGTAAAACCCAGCCTGAATACCCAAATCACGATAATTGATCGACGATGCATGGATCTCTACCGTGACCTCTCCGGCCCCCGGGGCTGTCGTCTCTCGGGCAGATTGAGTCAGTGCGCCGTCGCTGATCGTGTAGGTGTTTGACATAGAACCTCGTTTAAATACCAAGCCTTCAGAAAGCCGCTCGCTCACTCGCCTTCGTCAAGAAAGTTTTGCACCAATGTCTGGAAGCGGACGGGGTGCTCGATCTGAGTCCAGTGACCGCAACGACCGATGTAGTGCAACTGAGAGCGCGTCAGGTGCTGATGCAGATGCCAGGACGACTGCGGATCTACCACGCGGTCGTCGCGACCATGAATAATGAGCACCTCGTTATCGATCGATTGAAGCGCCTCGATGGGCAGCGCCTGCGCGTCCAACCATCTCTGATAAGGCGGCGGGAAAATCCGCTCGAAGCGCTCCTGGGCACCCGGACGAATGGTTGCCCGATAGCGCAGTTCTGCCAACTCATCCGTCACCAACGCGCGATCAAACGCCATGATGTCCATGATCCGTTTCATGTTTTCGACCGAAGGTTTGTATCCCCAGAGAGCCTCGAGGTTTTCGTTCACCTTGGTCGGCCAACCACCGGGACCCATCAGGACCAGACGATCACACAAGTCAGGTCGCTGCGCTGCCATCCAGAGTGTCAGCGCACCGCCGAAGGAATTTCCCACCCAATGCGCACTCTTGATGCCGAGCGCATCCAGCAGTGCTTCCAACTGCTCAACCCACGTCGCCATAAAGCGGAACTCAAAATCGTCGGGGATCTCTGTATAGCCAAAACCGGCGAGGTCGGGCGCCAACACTCGATATCGGTCCGACAGCTTGGGGATCAGGTTTCTCCAATTCGCCCACGCCGATACACCCGCCCCGGAGCCATGCAGCAATACCACTGGCTTGCCCTCGCCTTGGTCATGCACATTCGTGCGGTAGCCGCAGGTCTCAACAACCGTTCCTATCTCTGGATCACTCACAGTCGCCTCCAAATCATTGCGCTAGAACACCGGGGGCACTGCGGCAAGTGCCTCATCGCTCAGTGCTTCGGGTGGTTGATATGCGACTTTGCTGTGACTCAAGCCGAGTTGAACCAACATTTCGCATTGCTTCAGCGCGACCAGTCCCGGGTTGAGAACCGGCACTTCGACGGCATTGCTCAGAAATTCCGCGGACTGGTGCATCGTGGTGGAACCGAGAATGATCACGTCGGCCCCATGGTGATCAATCGCTCGGCGCGCAGCGGCCTCAAGTTTTGCAAAGACCACTTCCTCTTTACCCGCCAGCAGTTCCTCGGCGTCAGGTCGCGTATCGATCGATTCAATCGATGCCAATCGGCTCTGCATCTCGAGCTCCAGCGCCACCTTCCGATAAAGCGGCTTCCACCGATCCCACATTGTGACTACGGAGAATCGATGACCCAGCATCGCGGCTGTGAGAAAACACGCCTGACCGGGGCCCACCACGGGGATATTGAGGCGAGAGCGGAGTGCTGAGAGACCCGAGTCGCTCATACTATTGATGCATACAGCGTCGTAACCTTCTGATTCAGCAGATAATCCCGCCTCGAGAACAAATGCGTCGGCGAGTGCCATCTCATAGTAGGAGTCGAGGATTTTGCCGCCGTTCTTCGCAGAACAGAAATCAATTTGAAGATCGGGTCGTTGCAAAGTGGCGGGCACCTGCGCCTCGAAAGCGCTCAGTGCTTCAGGGGGGATCGGTACTGGCAGTATCATTTTAATTTTCAATGCGGCGCCCCTCCTAGATCACTCACTAATTAAGCTAGCAAATTAGTATTGAATTTCAATGGATTTTTAATTTATTTTCACTAATCAAGTGGAGGGCAGTGTGTCGAAGACCCCGAAGTCCATAAATAAGCTAGCCCCGTCCGATGACGCCCCAGTCGATTGGGCACATTCGCACTGGCCGCTCGGTAAAGACGCACATGACGTAAGCACCACCGAATTTGAGTGGGCAGTGATGCGATTCTTTTCGGCCTTTGAGCGGAGCTGTCTGCAACTATCGATTACGGCGGGTTCGAGCGACCTTTCGTTTCAAGAACTGGTCTTACTGCACGTGGTCGGCATGCAACATCACGCACAAACCAGCCACTCAATTGCCCGCCAGTTAAACCGGGACGACATTCAGAATCTCCAGTACGCCCTGCGCAAGCTCGAGAAGCGCGGCCTCATCAGCAAATCCCTTGGGGATCGTAGCAAGACCGCACACTACGCCATCACCCCAGAGGGACGTGAAGCCGTCGGGCTATACGCTAAAATCAGGGCACAGTTGCTCACGGGCAGAACCGAGCTCGTGAGTGAAATCGATGACAAGCTGCAAGAGGCAACCCAGTTGCTCTCGGTGTTAACCGGAATTTATGATGACGTGGCGCGGGTCGCTGCAACTTACAGTCCCATTCGAGGAGAAGACGTGTCAGGGTCACAGCCAGATAACTGAACAGATGACTGACCTGATGACTAAATGGAACCATGCGCCATCGCAGAATGTTGTCAAGCCCGCGGCTGCGGCCCAGAGCGCTGGCACATCATGAGGAGCTCTCCACGGAGTTTTTTTGGCGCTTTCATA
>WTHO01000071.1 GCA_011523115.1 Halieaceae bacterium
CCAGTGTTGGGCGGCCTGATCCCAAAGCTCACCCTGCGGTGCGTAGCGGCGGCCCACACAATAGTCGAGCACCTTTTGATCAGGCGCGATCAGTCCGGTGAAGGCAGAGAGCTCCGTGGTCATATTGCAGAGCGTGAGCCGTGCCTCAACCGGCAGCGCATCGATCGCGGGCCCGGCAAACTCGATGGCATAACCCGAGCCCCCTGAGGCTGAGAGCTCGCGAATGGTGAACAGAATCAGATCTTTCGCCGAAACGCCCGCACCGAGCAGACCTGCGAAGCTGACGCGCATGGTCTGAGGTCGGGTGACGCGAAGCGTGCTGGTCGCCAGCGCATGCTCGGCTTCGGTTGAACCCACACCCCATGCCAGCGCACCGATCCCACCCAGGGTACAGGTGTGGCTGTCCGGGCAGATGAGTGATAACCCGGGTAATGCGATGCCCAGCTCGGGCGAGATCACGTGCACGATGCCCTGATCGGCATCGGCAATGTCAAACAGTTGAATGCCGGTCTCGTGAGCCGCATGCCGGGTGGCGACGATGAAATCCCGGCCACTGGGCATCAGGGTATCGTCGCCACGGCCCGGCAAGGTATCGACGATATGATCCATCGTGCAGAAGGCATGCTCGCGTCTGCGCACCGAGCGCTGTCTCTCAAGCAGACCGTTCAAGGCCACGCTACCGGTTCGCTCATGCAGAAAAATACGATCGATATACAGCAGGGACTGACGCTCTGACAGCGTTGTCACCTCGTGTTCTTGCCAGAGCTTGTCAAACAGCGTGGTGGTCACTTTGAACCCGCCAATCCCCCATGGACCCGAGGCAGTAAAGACCCGGCAAAAACTATATCGATATAACAATAAGCCTATTCAATTGCCGCTGGCAACAGAGGCTCTGTGAAGCTGACCTCGATTGGGGCACCGGACGGCAGTATCACCACCCCGCCTTCCTCTTCGCCCTCGTCATTTTTGTATGACAGCGCCCAGGGCAAGCTTGCCTTGAGACCGCTGGGATCAACCTGAAGGCTCACCAGAATCACGCCGCCTCTTTCATTTTCTGGCGCGGGCACTGACGTTGCTTCCTTGGGGTATTGATCGATCTCAATGCCGTACCCATCCACCATGGAAACCAGCGCCAACTGGTGCTGAGTCTCAACAGGCAAATCATATGCTTCTGAGAGAACACCTATTCGATAGGGAATAGGTCCAACCACGTCGTTGCTGAAATACGCTTGCCAGAACTCGAGGCTGGCAGAAATATCCGGACTGCCCATCACCATGATAAAGGTGTGGCCCACCTGGGCCGGGCTGGGCTCGGGTTGAAGAAACGATTTTGAGGGGTCAAGCATATGCGTGAGGTAAAACAGCTGCCGATTGGGCCCGCTCACCTGCATGGCCAGAATATTCTGCTGCTCGGTCAGGAAGTCGGGCCCCTGCAAGTGACGAAACAATGAACCCTCGAGGTTGCGCTTGAGTTGCTCGGGGTCCTTCACCAGTAGTTCGATGGCACTCCACCCTACCCGCTTCATCGGTTGATAACCCTGGGCACCGCCTTGGATCACGCGAATACCCACTTGCGGTCCAGAAGCGGGCATCATCGTCATAAAAGGCCGTCCGGCGAGTTCCGGGCGCTCTATCGCACGCGCCAGCTCGACCGACACAACTCCCTCATCGACCTTCCGATACCCGAGATAATCCTGGTAAGCCTGCTCGGTGAGCACCATGTTTTGCGCGAGCACCCAGACCATCAAAATTGATTTCAACATAACGCTGCCCTCACGGCGTGTGCTGGTAAAGGTCGAGCCGCCCACCGTCGGGGCAGGTTACTGCAAAGCACAATCCCGACAGGAGGCCCGGCAACTGGCGATCTGCCAGGGGCTGACAGATCTGGCCCGCCCACTCGCTCTCCTGAATCACAGCGAAGGTTTGCTTCACGTCTGCACAGGGGACACCCAGTGAGCGCAGACCCCGCCCACCGGTTGCCGCCACCTCTATTGCAGGCAAGGGGTGGTGCGGCACATCGATTAGCTCGATGGAACCTGACATGGCCGCCTTTGGATGCGCAATACTCAAATGAATGGCAGCGGTATCAACCGGGTGCTGCTCTAACTGCAATACCCTGGGGCCATCCCCGGGAAGCGGACCCTCATGGTCTATGAACCGCTCGAAGCCGAGCAACTTGAGGAAAGCGAGGGTCTGCTCAACATCACGCACCATCTGCGTCGAATTGAAAATATCGCTCATGCGATCAAAGGCGATGCCCTCTAATGGCGGATGCAGCCGTTGCATCACCGCCATGACGATACCGTCTTCCTGAATATAAAGGCCCTCGCTGGTTTCGATTTCACCGAACTGCCAGGCGACCGACGGCACCAGTTCTCGCCAGCCATGTTCGGCAAGAAAGTCCCGCGCCCAGTCGCTATCCCAAGTGCGCATATTGATGTCAAACAGACCGCCGGGCGTCGTGACAGCGGCGTTCAAAGGGCGCAGCGGCGGAACGCTCTCTGGAACCGAAAGCAGCACCACCTCGCAGTGTCGAGACGGCGCCGTCCAGCGCATCACATCCGTCGCCGCGCCCAGTCCCCAGAAGTCACATGCGTCAGCGTGGTGTTCTGCGGGCTGTGATTGCCAACCGAGCGCATCGAAAAAACCGCCCAACTCGCCGGCGTGGGCAGTAGTGATGACCACGTGCGAGAAACCGCTCTCTCTCACAGACACCCCCCTCTGATGAATCCACACGACATCATACCGTCTACCAGAACCGGGTATCGGGGAGCAGGGGCAGATTCGGACTCACGGATCGGATTTCGCCAACCGATAATCCATCGCGCGAGTTGCCCAAACCTCTGCTACCCTTTGTCTACATTATTGGTGCATTGACGTTGGCCGGGAGGCGCTTCATGAACGCAGTGGTATCCACCATCACACAGTTATTACCTGCCGAGATCATCACCACAGATCCCGAGCAGATCACGCTGTACTCTCAGGATGTGTTTACGGTTGGGCCGCCTATCTGTGCGGTTGTCCGGCCACGCGACATTGAGGAAGTGCAGGCACTGGTGCGTGCCTGCCTGGAGCGCGGCACACCGATCGTCACCCGGGGTGGCGGTATGAGCTACACCAGTGGTTACCTTGCCACTGCGCCCGACAGCGTGTTGGTCGATATGGCCCACATGGATGCCATTGTTGAGGTCAATCTGGAAGATCGGTACGTGACGGTTGAGGCGGGGTGTAGCTGGCAGAAGCTCTACGAACATCTCTCGCCGCTGGGCGTTCGAACACCCTACTGGGGCACCTTGTCAGGGCGATACGCAACCGTCGGCGGCGGGCTATCACAAAACAGTATTTTCTGGGGCAGCGGTCAGAGTGGTACGGCGGCAGATAATGTGCTCTCGGTGAGCGTCGTTACTGGCAAGGGTGAAGTCATTGAGACCGGCTCGGCGAGCCAGCAACATGCCGCGCCTTTTATGCGGCACTTTGGCCCGGATTTGACCGGCTTGTTTCTGGGTGACTGCGGCGCGCTTGGCATAAAAGTTCGCGCCACACTGCCCCTGGTTCCCGTTGCCGGGGCGAAGGGCTACACCAGCTTCGCTTTTGACGATTCAGGACCAATGCTGCGCGCGATGGCAGAAATTTCTCGCCAGTCCCTGACCACCGAATGCTTTGGTTTCGACCCCTACCTGCAACATCAGCGTATGAAGCGGGCCAGCCTTGCGGCGGACGCCCAACAACTCACAGGCGTGCTGCAAAACGAATCCGGCATCGTGAACAAAATCAAACAGGGCGCAAAGATTGCGCTCTCCGGCCGCCGCTTTATGGACGACGTGGAGTGGGCCATGTTCACAATCAGCGAAGGCCGGACGGAGGCGGAGGCCGAACATCAGGCCGAGCGGATTCGTGAGATTTGTTCAGCAGAGGGCGGTGTGGAACTGCCCGACAGCATCCCGCGGATATTGGCTGCCAATCCCTTCGGCCCGGTCAATAACATGGTGGGCGCGGAAGGTGAGCGCTGGCTGCCGGTACACGGTCTGGTACCCCACTCCCGCGGCGAGGCGGTAATGGCTGCGGTGGAGGGGGTATACGAGCGGCACCGCGACACGCTGGAGCAGTTCAATATCGAGACGGGGTATCTGATCGCGGTCGTGAGTGAGCAAATCACGGTACTCGAGCCGGTTTTCTTCTGGCCCGATGAGCTCAATGCGCTGCACAAGCACAGCCTCGAGCCAGATCACCTTGCCCGACTCAATCAGTTTGACGCCGTCCCCGACGCCTGGGACGCGGTGTATCGCGTCAAGAGTGAGGTCGTTGACGTGCTGTCAGCGGAGGGCGCCAGCCACCTGCAGCTGGGCAAGGCCTACCACTACCACAGCGCGCTGAAGGCCCCGGCGCTGGACTTGGTGAGCGGTATCAAAAACGCGCTTGACCCCAACGGCATCATGAATCCAGGGGCGCTCGGGTTGTCCTGAGCGCCGGCTGCCACTGCAAGGTGTGATCAGGGCCCTGCCCGCCCATGCTATATTGCAACGCATAACAATAACGGCTGAACCAAAGCAGGCAAGGTGCCCATGACCGCCTATATCATCGTTGAAGCAGTCCTCCACGACCCCGAAAAATTCGCTGCCTATGCAAAAGTCGTCCCCGACATCGTCGCAGAATTCGGGGGCGAGTATTTGGTACTCGGCGGCGAACAAGCGCCACTTGAGGGTGACTGGGGGGCGACAAGATTGGTCATGCATCGCTGGCCATCTGCAGAGCAGGCCAGGGCTTTTTGGTATAGCGACGCGTATGAGGCCGCAAAGCCCTTGCGGGCCGGTACCGGCGAATTTCGCGTCATGCTGGTGGACGGGCTACAACAGACTCCGCTGGAGTAATCCGCCATGACACCCTATTCCGCACTCGCGCTACAGATGGACTGCCACGCTGTGAA
>WTHO01000253.1 GCA_011523115.1 Halieaceae bacterium
GGTATCGATGGATGGCGTGACGTCTCCGATCAAAGCAGACCGGGATTGGCGTCAATTTGAACTCGAGGGTCAAGCCTGCGAGCGTGAAACGGACACCTTCGATACCTTTGTTCAATCCTCTTGGTATTACGCCCGTTTTACGTGCCCCGAGTTTTCTGAGGGCATGATCGATAGCGCTCAGGCGAATTATTGGTTGCCCGTCGACCAGTATGTGGGTGGCATCGAACACGCCATTTTGCACCTGCTGTATGCGCGGTTTTTCCACAAGCTGATGCGGGACGCCGGGCTCGTCACGAGCGACGAACCCTTCACGCGATTGCTCACACAAGGGATGGTGCTCAAAGACGGCGCCAAAATGTCGAAGTCACGCGGCAACACCGTTGACCCACAGGCTCTGATCGATCGATATGGTGCCGATACCGTGCGCCTATTCAGCATGTTCGCCGCGCCGCCCGAGCAATCTCTGGAGTGGTCGGATTCCGGGGTTGAAGGCGCCCATCGATTTATCAAACGCCTGTGGCGCCTGGTTTACGACCACGGCCAAGTGGGTGCGGTTGACGATGCCGGTAGCTACAACGCGGAGCAAAAAAGTGTGCGCCGCAAAATCCACGAGACCATTGCCAAGGTCAGCGACGACTATGGCCGCCGGCAAACTTTCAACACAGCCGTCGCCGCCGTGATGGAACTTTGCAATGAACTGGGTCGCTTCCCCGTCGACTCTGACCTTGACCGCGCAGTTATGGATGAAGGGCTCCGCGCGGCGCTGTTGATGCTATGGCCCATCACACCGCATCTCACGGAACACCTATGGCTTCACCTGACAGGTGAAGCTTTTGTCGAAAACCACTGGCCGGCGGTAGACGAATCTGCCCTCAGTCGCGACGAGCTAGAGATCGTTGTACAGGTGAATGGTAAGGTTCGGGCGAAAATGATGGTGCCGGCGACCGCGGACCGTGACGAAATTGAGACACTCGCTAAAGAACAGGAAAACGTCCAGCGTTTTCTGGGTGACGCCTCGATTCGCAAGGTCATCGTCGTGCCCAATAAACTGGTGAATATCGTCGCACAATGACTTGGTTGGTAGCAGACACTCCCGTTTCGGTTATCACCCGCTGTTGGGTCTGTGCCGTTGCGCTACTGCTGGCAGGCTGTGGTTTTGAGCTCAAGGGCAGTGGCAACGCCGATCTGGCGCTCGAAGGCTTGACCATTCGGCTGATCAGCAATCAGCCGCGCGCAGAGCTGACTCGTGAGGTCACAAAAGAGCTGCTCGCCAACGGACTGATCATTACCGATGAGGCTGACGCCTTGCTATCGCTAACGCTGAAGCCTGAGCAGTTTAGCCAGAGAAATCTATCGCTCACCGCTCAGGCAAGAGCGGCGGAGCTGGAACTGACGTTAGCCAGCGATTTCATCTTGACCCAGGCAGACCAGGATCCCGTTATTGCACGCGCCACAGTTAACCGGCAGATGCTTAATGACCCCCGCAATGTCGTGGGTAAGACAGAAGAGTTGCGCCTCCTGCGCGAGGAGATGCGGCGGGACCTCGCCGCGCAGATTGTTCGCAGAGTCAGCTACAGTCTCAGCGACTGATGCAACTGCAACTCACAGGCCTTGAAAAACACCTTGCTGGCACACTGGCCCCCTGCTATCTGGTGAGCGGTGACGAGCCACTCCTCGTCCAAGAGAGTACCGATGCGATTAGGCGCGCCGCCCGCGAGGCCGGCTGCTCAGAACGGCAACGCATCAGTATCTCGGCAAAAGAGGACTGGTTGGAGCTGGGTCATAGCGCGGGGTCACTGTCTTTGTTTGCTGAGCGCAAGTTGATCGAGGTTCAGCTACCCAGCGGCAAGCCGGGGACCGAGGGCAGCCAAGCCATTCAGGAATACCTCTCGAATGCGGGTGACGATGTATTACTGATCATCAGCGGCCGTATCGACAAACAGTCACTCAAGAGTAAGTGGTACACGGCACTGGATCGCGCGGGCGTTGTCCTGCCGATTTGGCCCATTTCTGCATCCGAATTGCCCGGGTGGATCGCTGAACGAATGCGTCAAACCGGGCTGAGGGCAGAATCAGACGCCATTGCCTTGTTAACGGAGCGGCTCGAGGGCAACTTACTGGCCGCAGCGCAGGAAATTGAAAAGTTACGGCTTCTGCACGGGGATCAGGTGATTACCGCCACAATGGTCGCGAATACCGTTTCGGACAACGCCCGTTACGACGCCTTCAGGCTGGTAGACGTCGCCTTGTCCGGTGACGCACGGGGTGCCGTGAGAACGCTGCGAGGACTCAAGGCAGAAGCTGTACAACCTCCCCTCCTGTTGTGGGCCATCTCTCGTGAAGTGCGACTGCTGGCGGACCTTAAGCGGGATATTTCAGGCGGCACTAGCGTCAATCAAGCACTCCAGCAAAGAGGCGTCTGGCGCAAACGACAGGCTCTGGTTCGCGCGGCCCTTGATCGATTGAGTCGCCGTGACCTCGCCGACATGCAAGCGCTCAGCTTTCAGGCAGACGGCGCGACCAAGGGGTTTTTGCTCGGTGAACCGTGGTGCCTGATGGAACGTCTGGTTGTTGTCATGGCTCAGGGCTTAGCACCCGACAATACCGTCGCGCGTTTTGCGTGACTCACTCCGACAAGACATAGGCCTAACAATCCCGCGACCGGCAGCACGCCGGTGAAACCGAATTGATCTACCCCCGCACCCAACAGCGCCGCGCCAAGAGCCGGAACGCCCATGGCCAACATTGTCCAAACACTCATGACCCGACCCCGGTAAGCGCCCTCGGCACTCAGCTGTATCAGTGTTTGCGCCCCCGTCCCTGCCACTGTCGTCGCGACACTCAGGCAGGCGACCCACACCGCCAAACCCACCATACCTTCGAACCACTGGAGGCTGAGCAAGTGCAGCGCAGCCAAGGCAATCGCGATACAAACCAGCATAAATAGACGTTCGGCATTTGCTGTCTGACGACTCACAAGCAGCCCGCCCAGCACCGACCCCAATCCGGCCACAGCGACCAATGTCGCCAACTCTGCAGATCCGCCACGCAGAAACTGACCGGATAGCGCGGGCAGTAACTCGATGACCGTTCGGCCCAGCAACCCATTGAGGGCGGTTAATGCCAGTAACAATCTCAAGTCAGCCCTTTGCAAAAGATATCGGAAACCGGCTATTAATTGTGTCCGGTAGGAGGTAGGCGTGTCCGCTTCCGACGGCCGCTCGACGCCCAGCCGGGATAACCGCCAAAACGACACCATGAACATCATCGCGGCCATCACCCAGGCAGCGGTGACGCTGATACGCGCAACCAGTGCTGCACCCAGAGCCGGGCCAATCATGCGCGCAATGTTGAATGACATTGCGGAATAACCGACTGCGCTGGGTAATGCCTCACGGGGAACCAACAGTGGCACCAATGCCAGACGCATTGGCGAGTGAAGAGAGGTTGCCATACCGAGCAAGGTGGCCAAGCAAACCAGCGCAATGCGCTCATAGGTGCCGGTTGCGCTGGTGACTGCACCGGTCAGCGCAATAAAACTGTGCAGCAGCATGGACAGGAGCAAGCCCTGACGTGGATTGACCCTGTCGGACAGGATGCCAAACCAGGGAGATAAAAAGAGTGCTGGCGCCAACATGAGTGCGCCTACAAGGCCCACCCAGGTTGCCGACTGGGTCAGATCCCATGCGCTCCACCCCAGCAAAAAGCGAAGGAGCCATGCACCCAAGCTCGAGAACCAGCTAGCGGGGTAATAACGCCGAAAACGCGGATCTGACAGCGCTGAGCGGTGCACCTGTCGCGTATCGCGACAGTCTGAAAAATCCTCTCTTGCTTTTTGGGGCATGCTCAAATACTGTCTATTTATACAGTATATTTTCTATCACGGCGGTCCTCACCACACCAACATGCCACGTCGCAGCAACAGTGACAGCAGCAGTGGAAGCAACAGTGATTGGGCAAGACCGCATAGAACAGGAGTACATCATGAATTATCTGCTTGAAGATATTTTCCGCCGCGCGGATACCTGGCAAGGAATGGGGCAACACGTTAGGGGCCCATCCCGCATCGGTCAACAATCGCCCGCCTTGCTGTGCCGCGATGCGACAGCCGCCAACGGTGATGCACATACTTTTTCTGGTGTCAGAACGGGTTTCGACGTTCTCGATGCGCAACTTTATAACAGAGGCTGGCCGCTCGGAGGGTGCATTGAGGTCATCGGCGATCAATGTGGGTTAGACGCCATGGGGGTCTTTATGCCCATGATGAAGGCTTTGTCCGGGCAAGGATGCTGGCAGGTGTTCATTGACCCGCCTTATACCCCCTATGCGCCACTCTTGGCCGGAGAAGGCATTGATCTTCAGGAGATTATGCTGGTACATCCGAGAAGTCGTGACGAAGTGTTATGGTCGATTGAGCAAGCTTTGCGCAGTAACACATGCAACACCGTCTTTGCTTGGCTGGGTGCGACCGATTATCGCTATGCAGAGCTACGCAAAATTCAATTGGCCGCTGCCAGTCAGGGTATCCCCGCGGTGCTGTTTCGCTCCTCCGACGCATTAGCCCAGTCCTCTCCCGCCAGCCTGAGAATCCAGATTGATGGCTACCGTCAGGTAAAGATCATTAAACAGCGAGGTGGGCGACAAAGTCCGGCGATTCCACTACCAATGGATGAGATGTTGTCTGATATACCACCGGAATGGACGTCAATGGACATACCCGCCACCTTACCGGCTCATTCAGACTATCAGCCCTCCGCCTGATATGAGTATTCGAGAGGGAAGCTGCCGATGAGACGTCACTCTGCTCTGGCATCGCGGTAGCGGAGCGGCTATCCTTGCGCCCGCTTTCGGGCTTAGGGAGGCTGTCATGCAGGACTTTCCCCATCATTATCGCTGTGTCGCCACCGCCAACGC
>WTHO01000087.1:0-3693 GCA_011523115.1 Halieaceae bacterium
ACACAACCTCTACCCGCATACCATCCTCGCTTGCCAAACCGAGCACGTCAGGTAAATAGTACTCTGCCTGCGCATTCTGATTACCCACCCGATCGAGCCATCCGACTAGCCGTTCGGCCTTGGCCGCCAGAACCCCCGTATTGATCTCTTGCAGCGCTCGTTGTTCGGGCGTGGCATCCCTCTCTTCTACCACCGCAACAAACTCACCGGCTGCTGATCGCACAACGCGGCCATAACCCGCCGGGTTTGGTAGCCTCGCCGAGAGCATCGCGACACCGGTTTCGGCCTTGGCGAGCACCGACCTCAATGCCTTCTCGGTAATCAGCGGCACGTCGCCAAAAAGAACCAATACTGTACTCGTGGGCTGACAGCTACTGATCGCTTGTTTGACCGCGTGCCCTGTGCCCAACTGCTCCACCTGCAAATGGCACTGCACGTCAGCCGCCGAAACTGCAGACTGCACTGCCTCCGCGCCGTAACCCACTACAACGTGAATCCGGTCAGCATTCAGCTGTCGTGCAGTCTGCAACACATGAGCCACCAATGGTCTTCCCGCCAGAGGGTGCAGAACCTTCGGGGTTGAGGATTGCATCCGGCTGCCTTGACCAGCCGCCAGAATGATGACTTCCAGCATGTTGGAGCCCACTTAAATGGCTATCTGAACACCATCATTAAGCACCGCGGTGGCATTGCAAGCGATGCGGCGCGGATAGGCAAAAAACACCGAAAAAAGCCGGCATTGAGGGGTTTTGGAAGAATTTCAGCCGCGAGCGGCGCGGTTTTTCAGCCTTCGTAGCGCTGCCAGCTGAGCTGTGGCCTCCGCGAGCTGGGCTGACGCCCGCCCATAGTCGATCTCGCCCTGTTGGTTTGCCAGGGCATCCTCAGCGTCCTTGCGCGCTGTCTCTGCAGCAGCCTCGTCGATATCAGCGGCACGAACGGCGGTGTCGGCCAACACCGTCACGTTGTCTCCCTGCACTTCGAGAAAACCGCCCGAGGCGTAATAAACCTGCTCCTCGCCACCTTGTTCCACCACGCGGATCGGGCCGGGAATCAGCCTGGTCAATAAAGCGGCGTGGCCAAAACAGACGCCCAGCTCACCCTCAACACCCGTCGCGACCAGTAACTCAACCGCACCAGAATAAATCTGGGCCTCCGCACTGACAATGTCACACTGTAGGGTCGTTGCCATGAATCGGTCTCCCGGCGCCTTAAAGAGGTGTTAGAGCTTTGCAGCTCTCTCCACCGCCTGCTCGATGGACCCCACCATGTAGAAGGCCTGCTCAGGCAACTGGTCAAACTCACCCGCCAAAATGCCTTTGAAGCCTGCGATGGTGTCCTTCAATGAAACATAGATACCTGGCGAACCGGTAAATACCTCTGCCACATGGAAAGGCTGTGACAGGAAGCGCTCTATCTTACGAGCCCGCGCCACGATCAGCTTGTCTTCTTCAGACAGCTCGTCCATCCCGAGAATAGCGATAATATCTTTGAGTTCTTTGTAACGTTGCAATACCGACTGCACTCCCCGTGCCACCTCATAGTGCTCTTGGCCAATGATCAACGGGTCTAGCTGACGCGACGTCGAATCGAGAGGATCTACCGCGGGATAAATACCCTTGGCTGCGATATCCCTGCTCAACACCACCGTTGAATCGAGGTGCGCGAACGTTGTAGCGGGAGACGGATCTGTCAAGTCATCCGCCGGAACGTAAACCGCCTGAATCGACGTGATGGAGCCCGTTTTGGTCGAGGTAATGCGCTCCTGAAGTACACCCATCTCCTCTGCCAGTGTGGGCTGATAGCCTACGGCTGAAGGCATTCTGCCTAAGAGCGCCGACACTTCGGTACCCGCAAGGGTATAGCGATAAATGTTATCGACAAACAACAAGACATCGCGTCCCTCGTCTCGGAACTGTTCCGCCATGGTCAGGCCCGTCAGCGCGACGCGGAGTCGGTTACCGGGCGGCTCATTCATCTGCCCGTAAACCATTGCCACCTTTGACTTGTCCATTTCTTCTACGTTGACAACGCCGGACTCCTGCATTTCGTAGTAGAAGTCGTTGCCCTCACGGGTGCGCTCGCCCACTCCGGCAAAAACAGACAGGCCTGAGTGCTCTGTGGCGATGTTATTGATGAGCTCCATCATGTTGACGGTCTTGCCCACACCAGCGCCACCAAACAGACCAACCTTGCCGCCTTTGGCAAACGGGCACACCAAGTCAATCACCTTAATACCCGTTTCCAGAAGCTCGTCAGAAGCCGCTAACTCCTCATAGGTGGGTGCCGGTCGGTGGATCGATGCGCGCTCCTTTTCACCAATCGGGCCCTTCTCGTCGATGGGGTTGCCGAGCACATCCATGATGCGGCCCAGAGTCTCCGTACCGACTGGCACAGAGATGGGCGCCCCCGTATTTTCGACATTGAGGCCTCTGCTCACACCCTCGGAAGGGCCCATCGCGATAGCGCGAACCACGCCGTCGCCCAGCTGCTGCTGCACTTCAAGCGTCAGGCCTTTGTCGCCCACCATCAATGCGTCATACACCTGAGGCACGCTATCCCGGGGAAACTCCACATCGATGACGGCGCCAATAACCTGTACGACCTTTCCGCTACTCATTTTACGGTCCTCGTTTCAAAACCTGGTCAACAGCCGCGCCGTTGCCTAAATCCAATAACACAGTGAGCACGTCAGCCGATCGCTGCGGCGCCACCTACTATTTCTGCCAGTTCCTGGGTAATCGCCGCCTGTCTCGCTTTGTTGTAGACAAGCTGTAACTCCTCAATCAACTCACCTGCATTATCCGTCGCGTTTTTCATTGCGATCATGCGGGCAGCTTGCTCACAGGCGCCGTTCTCCACGACTGCCTGATAAACCTGTGACTCTACGTAACGCACCATGAGGGCGTCCAACAGCTCGCGAGCATCGGGCTCATAGATATAGTCCCAGTGGTGAGAAAGGCGCTCGTTTTCCTCCGCCTTGAGCGGTAACAGTTGCTCCACCTGCGGCGCCTGGGTCATGGTATTCACGAACTCATTGCTGGCCAGAAAGAGTGCATCGATTCGCCCCTCGGTGTAGGCATCCAGCATGGCTTTCACGCCGCCAATCAGGTCATCCAGCGAGGGCTCCTCGCCAAGATCTCTAATCGATGCCGTCACATTGCCGCCGACGCTAGCGAAAAAGCCCATCGATTTGGCTCCGACAAGACAGAGCTCTACGTCCACTCCGGATTCTTCCTGACCTTTCATGGACTGTATGGCTGCTTTGAACAAATTAATATTCAGGCCACCGCACAACCCGCGGTCCGTGGAAACAATAATGTAGCCAGCCCGTTTTACTTCACGCTGCTGCATGTAGGCATGGCGGTATTCAGGAGTCGAGTTGGCTATGTGCCCAACCACTGCGCGCATGCGCTGGGCATAAGGCTTGCCCAACTCCATGCGATCTTGAGCGCGTCGCATTTTGCTCGCCGCCACCATCTCCATCGCGCTGGTGATCTTCTGAGTGCTTTGTATGCTCGAGATCTTGGTGCGGATTTCCTTGCCAACTGCCATGCTGTGTTACCAGGTCTGCGTCGACTTGAAGGTTTCGATGGCTGACTTGAAGGTCGCTTCGCGCTCATCATCCCAGCCGCCGTCAGCTTCGATGGCCTGCATCACATCGCCACACTCAGCCCTGACATAACCCAGCAAGGC
>WTHO01000087.1:3793-4901 GCA_011523115.1 Halieaceae bacterium
GCCTCCAAAAAGATCTGGCCGTCGGTAATCGAGATCACGTTAGTGGGGACAAACGCCGAGACGTCGCCCGCCTGGGTTTCAATAACGGGCAAAGCGGTCAAGGAGCCGGTCTGACCCTTCACTTCCCCGCCAGTAAACTGTTCTACGTAATCCGCATTCACTCTCGCGGCTCGCTCTAGCAACCGGGAATGCAGATAGAAGACATCGCCCGGGTAAGCTTCTCGGCCCGGGGGCCGACGCAACAGCAAAGAAATCTGTCGATAAGCAACGGCTTGCTTGGACAGGTCGTCATAAATGATTAGCGCATCCTCGCCACGATCACGGTAATACTCGCCCATGGTGCACCCCGCAAAGGGGGCAAGGTATTGCATCGCCGCTGGATCAGATGCGTTGGCGGCAACAACAATGGTGTGCTCCATCGCGCCATGCTCTTCGAGCTTGCGCACCACGGATGCAACCGAGGACGCTTTCTGCCCGACGGCAACATAAATGCACTTAATGCCGGTGCCCTTTTGGTTAATGATGGCGTCTACCGCGATCGCCGTTTTGCCCACCTGACGGTCGCCAATAATGAGTTCGCGCTGGCCACGGCCGATCGGCACCATGGCGTCAATCGCCTTGAGGCCAATCTGGACTGGCTGATCCACTGACTGTCGAGCGATGACACCGGGTGCAATCTTCTCGATCGCGTCAGTCATTTTGGTTTCTATGGCGCCTTTACCATCGATAGGGTTACCGAGTGAGTCCACCACCCGTCCCTGCAGCTCTGGCCCAACCGGCACCTCGAGAATGCGGCCAGTACATCGGCAGGTTTGGCCCTCGGCTAACTGCTTGTAATCACCCAGCACGACCGCGCCCACGGAGTCACGCTCTAAGTTGAGCGCAAGACCAAACACGCCGCCCTCGAATTCGATCATCTCCCCATACTGCACCTCGGTAAGGCCATGAATGCGGATGATGCCGTCTGTAACGGAGACAATGGTGCCCTCATTAGTCGCCTGTGATGCGACTTCCAATTGATCAATGCGCTGCTTGATCAGGTCGCTAATTTCTGAGGGGTTGAGCTGTTGCATGACCTATTCCTCTGTCATTGGGTCAGCGTGCCCGC
>WTHO01000079.1:0-1864 GCA_011523115.1 Halieaceae bacterium
CTTCCAGCGGGGTATTGATGCAAAACTTTGATGTGCAGCGCATCGAGGTATTGCGCGGCCCGCAGGGAACACTGTTTGGCAAGAACACCACCGGAGGCCTGATCAACATCATCCGCGGCGATGTCACCATGGAGTGGGGAGGCGATATCAGCCTCACTCTGGATGAGAACGGCCGGGAAGACATTAAAGGCGTGGTTAACGTGCCGATCGTCGACGATAAGTTCGGGGTGAAGCTGTTTGGTGCACAGGTGAAGTCTGATGGCTTCGTTTACAACACCACCCTTGAAGAAGACGTGGGCGGTGACGACGTGCAGAACTACGGCCTCGCAGCCAAATGGCAACCCAGCGATAATTTCGACATCAAGCTGCACTATGAAAAGACCAAGGACGAGAGTGACCAGGGTGCTTACGTGAATCAGAATGTATTCACAGATAACACCTGCGTATTTTTCGGCCAATGCGTCACCACGACCACGGACAATGAGGACCAGAACTCGTCCAACACCCGCAACTTCAGTGATAACGAGTACGACACCACGATCCTGACGGCTAACTATGATTTCGGGAACATGGTGCTGACCTACATCGGTGCCAAACGCGATATGGATGAGCAAAACATGCAGTCCTTTGACGCCTCGCCTGCTGACTTCCTCGACATGAATTATTTCAACTTATGGGATCAGGAGAGCCACGAGTTGAGACTTACCACTAACTTTGATGGGCCTTTCAATTTTGTAGCCGGCCTCTACTCTTGGGAGGTTGACTACACCCAGTATTGGGACGTCTCTCACCTGCACTGGACGTACAACGCTATCCTTGGTTTCCCATTGTTCCCAGACGTCACCGCACCCACGAGCGTAAAAACACAAGGACAACGGCAACAGACAGATTCTTTCGCGGCATTTGCCTCCGCAGATTGGGCTCTTGGCGACAAATGGACACTGACCTTTGGCGGTCGATATACCGAAGAGGAAAAAGACTTTTCGGGAGACAACGGCTCGATTGGATATAACCCTGCTGCCGGTGAACCTAGGCCTACCGGCCACGCAACTTGGGAAAAGGACGCAGAGTGGTCAGAATTTACTCCCAGTGCGGCGCTTCGTTTCAACGTGACTGATAACACCATGCTCTGGGCCTCATATGCGGAAGGCTTCAAAAGCGGCGGCTTCTTCGGTCGTCAGGCAAATTTTATGAATATTGATGTCACGTTTGAGCCTGAGTCCGTTCAAAATATTGAAGTTGGATTTAAGAGCACCTTATTAAATGGCGCAATGACATTGAACGCGGCCTACTTCGCTAATGATTACGAGGATAAACAAGAATCCGTCTTAGTCGTGCGCGGCCCGGCGGATGTCGCGACCGTTGTCGAGAACGCAGCAACCGAAGAAATAAGTGGTATCGAGATCGATCTAAGCTGGCAGATAACACAAAACTGGTTCTTGCGGGCTAACTATGGATATCTTGATGCTAAGTACGAAAACTTCGTGGGAGATCTCAACGGCGACGGCCTAGAGACGGACAACTCTTACATGCGGCCGAGGAATACGCCTGAGAACTCCTTCGGGATTAACACGACCTACACTTTGGGATTAGGGCCGGGCAATCTACAAGCGGTACTTGCGTATCGGTACCGAGACGCCATCGAGGTCGACTTGGTCAGTCAGGTGCCAACCAAGCCCAGCTCTCCGGCCGACAGCGGCGGCATCGGCTCGATTGGCAGCATCTATGACCTAAGCGCCCAAGTCAGCTACATGTTCTCAGACGATCGCTATCGCATCACGGTTTATGGCAAGAATCTGACTGATGAGCGAGAACTCTTAACCCAGACGATTGGGGGCATCGCCACGCGTGGGTACTGGAATGA
>WTHO01000079.1:1964-4871 GCA_011523115.1 Halieaceae bacterium
ACCGTAACGGCGATCGGTGAACAGCAAATTGAGCAGAGCATCATTCAGGATCTGCGCGACGTCGGGCGGTTAGTGCCCAACATGCAGATTTACAGCGCAGGCAGCGGCAGCGGCTCCGGCATTTACCTACGGGGCGTGGGATCAAGTAGCATCAGCGCCGCGTTTGACCCGGCGGTTGCACTCAACGTTGACGGCGTCGTGCTGTCCGCCTCACGTTTGATTTATGCAGGCCAAATGGACATGCGGCAAATCGAGGTATTGAAGGGCCCGCAGTCGCTCTACTACGGTAAATCCGCCTCGGCCGGCGTGATATCCATTCTCACCAATGACCCCGGCGACGAATTCGAACTCATGCTGCGCGGCGCGATCCTGCCAGAGCATGACGGCAGTCGCTACGAGGCGGTCATCTCAGGCCCACTGGGTGACTCCTTTGGTGCGCGACTGGCGCTTTCCGGTTATGACTACGACGAATTTCGTAAAAACATCTTTCCTCAGGATGGGGTCACCATTCCCGGGGTTGGCACCTTCAGCGCCTCTGAACCCTACCGAAAACGGGAAAGCCGCGATGTCCGCCTGACGCTTGCCTGGGATGTGACTGACAGTTTTTCGGCCAAAGCCAAGCTGTATCAAGGCGACTACGAAGATGGCGGCCCGAGTAGCGCGAACGTGGTGTGCCCCGAAGGAACTATGCAGCAAACCTCGACCATATTCGTGTGGCCATCGGCATTTCAGGACTGCGCGGTCAACGAGACTTTGGCGATCCCTGATGTCAACGCCAAGTTCCTGCCCAGCCCTGATTACTACACCTATGATTGGTGGAATAACGGCGTGCCTTACAGCGAGCAAGAAACCACCCTGCTCTCACTGCAGTTGGATTGGGCGATTACCGACAATCTGGACTTCACCTCGATCACCGCAACAATGGACCTAGAAAGTGACACGATGGAGGTCTATGACTACGCGTGGGGCAATGGGGCATCACATGCCTTCAATGGCTACGAGATGTTCTCTCAGGAATTCCGCCTCGACAGTAGCTACGACGGAGCGTTCAACTTCTCCGCAGGCTTTTACTATGCCGACATCGAGCAGGAATTCATTACCGGTCAAAACGCCGTCAATGCGGGCCTTATCTTCCCCGACCCGATCACCGGCAACAGCTATGACTGGGATAAAAACCACTACACCGACACCGAATCATGGTCGGCCTTTGCGGCTGTCTATTGGGACATCACAGACGCGCTCACACTGACAGCAGGTGCTCGTTACTCCAAGGACGAGAAGGACGGGTACATTGATATTGCCTACATGCACGCCTTCTTGTCAGGCGTCTTTGGATTCTTGCCCACTGGCTCAGTCGTGGGTGATGGCGCCAATGGCACCGACCCTCTGGCATTTGACGACAGTGAAGTGACACCAGAGGTCTCTCTGAATTGGTCGTTGAGTGACGATGTCAGCCTCTTTGTCGCCTACAAGACTGGCTACAAATCAGGTGGCTTTGATAACTCTGCACTGCCATCGGCCACGCTGGGCAGTGGCGATATTGGCCCGTTGCTGTATGAATCAGAGACCGGTGAAGGCTTTGAGGGGGGCATCAAGTCGCTGCTCATGGACGGCGCACTGCGACTCAATGCCACAGCGTTTTACTACGTTTATGAAGATCTGCAGGTGCAGTTGTTCAACGCAGTGGCGATTCAGTTCGACACATTTAACGCCGGCGAGCTGACCACTCAGGGTGCTGAGGTTGATTTCGCCTGGGCAACCGGGATTGAAGGCCTTACGATCAGTGGCGCCATAGCCCTGACAGATGCCGAGTACTCGAAGACCTTTATCAACAATGAAGGTGACGACCTCAATGGACGCACGCCAGCCAGAACAGCGGATGTGGCGGGCAACATCGGCTTCAACTTCGAGACAGCCATCAGTGGCAACTGGAACTTAGGCATCAGCGGTGCCGCACAATTCTCTGATGCTTATGGTCTGCAGGATGTCATCGGCGCTCAGGAGCAGGACAGCTTCTGGCTGTACGACGCTGGCATAAGACTGTTCACCGCCGACAATCGATATGAGTTCGCACTCATCGGGCGAAATCTGGGTGATGAAGTAGTCGGTTACAGTCAACAGAGCCGTCCTTTTGCCTGCGGCTCAAGTGGCACACCGGGTGTGTGCGTGAGCCCACCGTTGTCAAATGCCGGACTGGATCAGGTGACGACTACGGGAATGGGCAGACAGTATGCGATCCAGTTCACCTATCGTTACTGAGTAATGACTCGCCGATCAGGCGGGCTGGTTTTATCAAGGGGGCAAGCGCCCCCTTTTTATTGCCCGCTATTTGCTATGGTAGCCAAACGGCCGCCCGCTCTGAGATACCCTCGTAGGTAGACCAAAGCGAGGCGCAAGCGCGCAGTCTGAAGAGCGGGCCTAGCAATTCACGGGGCGACGATGGCAAATATTACCCGCAGAGATTTCATCAACGGATCGGCCGTGACGATCGCTGGATCGATGGCCGGTGGCCTCCCCCGTTTGGCCCTGGGAAGCGGCGAGGCACATTATCCCCCAGCACTTACGGGACTCAGAGGGAGTCACCCCGGATCCAATACCGTGGCGCATCAGCGCGCTTGGAATCCCGCTGGCCAAGCGCTCGCCCCGGAAAAGACGGGTCAGCATTACGATCTGATCATCGTTGGCGCCGGGCTGAGCGGCTTGGCGGCAGCGGTGTTTTATCGCCAGCAGCACGGGCCCGACAAAACGATCCTAATCCTCGATAACCACGACGACTTTGGCGGCCATGCCAAGCGCAACGAACATGTCATCGACGGGAAAACGCTGATTACCTATGGGGGCTCGCAGACGCTGGTTGAGCCTCGTATTGCTGACCCAGTCATTCGTCAGTTGTTCACCGATATCGGG
>WTHO01000102.1 GCA_011523115.1 Halieaceae bacterium
CCCAACCATAGACAGGTTCAGTAAAAATACTTAAAGTTCAAATAATTGAATTTTGAGAATTACGGGTTTCACGGCGGCCCGATTTGAGAACCTCTTGAGTAACCCACCCTCAGTACATCGCTCGCCCTTCAGCCGCGGTTTGCAGCGTGAAACCAAGCATGCTGCGGTGCTTTCCTGTGCCGCCAAGTTGTTTAATACCAAGGGAGCGAGATCGACCACGCTGGCCGATGTGGCAAGCCGTCTGGGTCTTACCAAGACCAGCCTTTACTACTATGTCTCCACCAAGGAAGACCTGATTTACCAGTGTTACGACGCCAATATGCGCCAGGCGCATGCCCAGCTCGACGCCGCCGAGGCGGCCTGCGAGAACCCCGGCACCTGCCTGATGATGTTCCTGGAGAGTCAGATCAATACGACACTGCGAGCACTGGATGGTGAAGGCGACTTTTATGCCGCGCCACTTGAGGTCGCCTCCTTAAAAGAGGAGCACCGTCTCGCGCTTGAAGAGGAGTACCGGCGCCTGCTAAGGCGGCTAATCGACTTACTCAACCGGGGGATAGACCTGGGCGAGATCCGGCCGTGTAACCCGGTTATCACCATTCGCGCCATGATCGGTGCACTGGACTGGTCCTTCTACTGGCTCTACGAAATGCCACGGGACCAGGCCAATACCGTCATCGATGTGCTACGCGATCTGTTTACGCACGGCCTGTTGTGCTCACCCGATAGCCAGTCACTCGAGATGGCGCCGGAAATGCTCACTGTTTCTGCAGAGGATGAAGCTTTTGACAGAGAGGCACAAAACCGGCTGAAGCAGGAGGCCTTTCTCAAGGCGGGAACCCGCTGTTTCAATCAGAAGGGTTTTAGCGGCACATCACTCGATGAAATCGCAGAGCAACTGCAGGTCTCCAAAGGCGCTTTCTATTACCATTTTGCGAACAAAGAGGCACTCCTGACCCAATGCTTCGATTACACGCTGGATCGGCTGGAGCAGATTATTGCGGGAATCGAGCAACTCAAAACGTCCCCCGCAAACAAGCTGGCCTTGGCCTGCCACCACATTTTTGTACTGCAAAACTCTGAACAAGGCCCCCTTGTTCACTTCAACTCGATCACTGCCTTGCCACCTGCGGTCCGACAGCGATTGCTGGCGAGGCTAGCGGCGGTGCACCGGACCCTGGAGACGGCCATCGTGGAGGCGACTTCTGACGGGGAGTTCAGGGCGGTTTCCGCTGGCATCGTGATTCAATTGCTAACGGGTGCATTGAACGCCGCGATGGACCTCGAAGTCTGGCAGCCCATCGACGACATTGACCAGAGCGCGGCCGACTACTTCGCCGTATTTTTTCGCGGCTTGGCAACAACTGCTCAGCACTAAGGAGTCCCCGTGACGAGTTTTACCGAGGTGCTGTCACAGATTGCACCCCAACAGACTGAGCCACTCACCTTTGTCGGCCACAGCCTGCTCCCCCAACAGCGCATTTTTGGCGGGCAGGTCGTCGCGCAGTGTCTGATGGCCGCTAATCAGACCGTTGCAGAGTCGCTGAACGCACACAGCCTGCATGCTTATTTTCTTCGGGCCGGAGATCCAACCGTGCCCATCGATTTTGAAGTCGACCCAATCCGGGACGGACGCTCCTTCTCCACTCGCAGGGTCGTCGCCAGACAAAACGGCGAGGCCATTTTTAATACCTCGATCAGTTATCACTGTGATGAAGAAAGCGTGACCCATTGCTTCACGATGCCTGAGATCGCGGCGCCGCGGTCTGAGGCGGACGATTTATCAGGCTTCCGCGGTTTCACCACAAAACCCGGTGACCCCAATCTCATCGACCTGTATCAAATCGAGCGGCAACGAGTGACCCAATATCTTGCAGAAGAGCAGCCACCGCTTGGTCGGTCATGGTTCCGCGCCGTTGGGCCCTTACCCGACGACCCCGCCATACACCAAGCCGCTTTGGTGATGATCTCAGACTACTCGCTGTTGAGCACAGTGTTCTATCCGCACCCTTTCACTAACCCTATCAAGCACTTCATGGCGGCCAGTCTCGATCACGCCATATGGTTTCATCACCCGGGCAAGATGGACGACTGGATTCTGTATGACTGTGACACGCCGCGGGCAGGCGGAGGGAGAGGCTTTAGCCGCGGCTTCCTGTGGGCGCAGGACGGGACACTGCTGGCCTCGACGGCTCAAGAATCGCTCATGCGGCTCAAGCGCAGTTAATTGACCACGCTTTTCAGCATCTCGCCCCGGGACGCCCACCGCCAATCGGCACCCGTAACCTCGAGATGATGGATCGAGCCATTGGCTGGCAGGCACTGCACGACGGCATCGTCACCACTCAGGTGCGCGGCCACAGCGTTGATCACTAAAAAATGCGTGAAGATGACGCTGGGATGTTGCAATGCCTGAATCGCTGCCACGATGTCCCTGCGCCATTGTTGAACAGGCTCAGGCAGCGCACTCCATGTCCCCTGCAGCACCTCCTGCAACCAGGGCTTCCGGGCTTCCAATTCGCCCGGCGAGGGCAGCTCAACAAACCGTGGATCGACCTGCAGGGCAACCCCTCGACGCAAAGCAAAGGGCTCACCGGTCTGGATGGCGCGGCGTTTGGGACTGGTCAACAAGGCGGCGCCCACGGGCACCTGCTCTGCGAGCGCCCTCGCCGCGGCAGCCGCCTGCGTTTGGCCGAGCTCGGACAGCGCCGGATCAACGTCCTCGCTGAAGCCGGCTGCCGCTTCGCCGTGCCGAACCAACCAAATCGCGCTCACCGATAAGTTACCAAAGCTTCGCCCAATTGCTTGCTCAGCAGCTGCAGGTGTGCGGTGTCGTTGAAGTTGGACAGCGAGACTCTGCCGCGCGAGAAGATCAAGCGGGTGACGGAGCAATTGAAAACGGGCTCGTAGAAACCGTAGACCTTGTCATGAGGCACGCCGAGCACCCAACTCACCGCCGTGGCAATCGTCCCCCCTGAAGTAAATATGGCCGTGTCGGTGCCGCCCTCGGCCCGCGCCATGGCATCCTCGAGAGCACCCTTAACGCCCGCGAGATAGTCAGGCCAGGACGCGGTATCCGGGAGGTCTGGGCAATCGGGTGCGACCCAGGCATTGAATACCGCCTGGATGACCTTCTGGTATTGCTTACTGTCACTGCGACCGGCTTTGACTCGCTCTGCGAAGGCCGGATCACGGTCGCACAGTACCGGCAACAAACCGGCGATTTGACCCTCGTTGTCGACCTCGTTGAGGCGGGGATCAACGCGGAGCGCCGGCGGCGCCGGTTGACTGGTAAGGACGCGCTCGCCCGTTTCCCGCTGCCTCGACAGGTCGCCGCTCACTGCCTCGGCGAAATGCAGACCCACATCGGCAAAGAATTGGCCAGACACATCAGCCTGCCGCTGACCGAGTGGCGACAGTTGATCGTAATTGGCACTGCCAAACGAAGCCTGACCATGCCGAATCAAATACAGTGAAGCCATGCTCAGGCTACCTCTTGTCGCTGCGAGAAACGGACCCTTCGCGGATAGGGGTAAAAGTCCTCAACGACACCGTTACGGATTTGATTCTGCTGCCCGATCCAGAAGTCAGCATCGTAGAGGTCGGCGTGTTGTGCGTCGAAGGCGGCCCGAGCCCGCGCGTTACCGGAGAAAAACAAGCGGAACTCCTCGGGGAAGATATCTTTTGGCCCCACCGAATACCAAGGCTGGTCCGACATCTCGTCCATTTCGTCTCGCGGTGGCGGGATGCGTCTGAAGTGGCAATCCACCAACGGCTCAATCTCGTCGTAATCGTAGAACACGACCCGACCGTGTCGGGTGACTCCAAAGTTCTTGAGCAGCATATCGCCGGGAAAAATATTCGCAGCCGCCAGCTGCTTAATGGCGTTACCGTAGTCGTTCATCACCTCGTTCACCTCGTCGTCGGTGGCATCTTGCAGATACAGGTTGAGGGGATTCATACGGCGCTCGACGTAACAGTGTTTGATGATCAGGGCGCGGCCATTCACACGAATTTGGGATGGGCAGGTCGCATAGAGCTCTTCCATGAGTTCCTGGGAGAATCGGCTGGCATCGAACACCAGATTGTTGAACTCCTGTGTATCGGCCATCCGGCCGGCGCGATCCCAGCGTTTCACCAAATGATACTTATCCTTAACGATTTGGTGAGTGACCTCCTTGGGCGGGGTGAAGCGATCCTTGATGATCTTGAAGACATACTCATATGACGGCAGGGTAAATACCGTCATCACCATGCCTTTAATTCCGGGAGCGACCATAAACTGATCATCAGTTGAGCGAATATGCCGGGTTGAAGTGCGATAAAAATAGGTTTTACCGTGACGGAAATGCCCGATTGAACTGTAGATTTCAGAGATTTCCTTCTTCGGCATCAGCTGCTGCAAAAACAACACGTACTGCGAGGGAATCGAGGCGTCGACCATAAAATAGCTGCGCGTAAACGAGAACAGCAAGCTCACCTGATCGGGACCAAAAAGAAAGGCATCAACGTAAATGGCGGGTGAATCATCTGACTCGTTATGCAGTAGCGGCAGGACGAAGGGCATCTGATCGCCGTCGACATAGAGACGGCCAACAATATAACTCGCCTTATTGCGAAAGAAGTGATGCTCCAGCACCTGCAGCTCAAGCCCGGCACGTTCAACATCAAACCGGGCGGAAAGGTGTCGCTCAATCGCTTGGGTGATGCCCCTAACGTCTCGCTCAAGATTCTCGTAGGGGATGTTAAAAGCGTAATCCTCGAGAAGCTGCCTGAAGGCTTGGCTCAGATTGTCTTCAACGGCATAGTGGTTTACGACCCTGCCCATATCCACGGGTGGCACATCCCCCTGCGGCGAGAAGACAAAC